>JBIJBH010000308.1:0-5042 GCA_044345315.1 Lysobacteraceae bacterium | reverse complement strand
CAGCTACAGCGGGCCGAAGCCGCGCGCCGGCTCATTCGCCGGCCGGCACGATCAGCAGCAGCAGGCCGCCCAGCGCGAACCGGTACCAGGCGAACACCGTGAAGCGATGGGTCTGGATGTAGCGCAGCAGCCACTTCACCGCGACGAAGGCGGTGATCGCCGAGGCGACGAAGGCCACCGCCAGCGCAGTCCAGTCCTCGTCGCCGACGCCGCCCTCGCGGTAGAGGTCGAGGAATTCGTAGCCGGTGGCCGCGAACATCGTCGGGATCCCGACCAGGAAGGCGAATTCGGTCGCGGCGACGCGGTTGGTGGTGCCGGCGAGCAGGGCGACGAAGATGGTCGCGCCCGAACGCGAGGTGCCGGGAAACACCCCGGCCACGACCTGGGCGATGCCGACCAGGATCGCGACCGTCCAGGTGATGGTCGAACGCTCGCCCAGCACCGCCGCGCGCTTGGCCGCGAAATGCTCGGCCAGCAGCATCCAGATGCCGCCGAGGATCAGCGCCCAGGCCACCGGGGTCACGGTCTCCGGCAACTGCCAGCCCAGCGCCTTCATCGTGAGCCCGCCGACCGCGGTCACGCCGAAGGCCGTGCCGAGCTTGAGCGCGTAGTCGTAGTTCTCGGGCCTGCGGAAGCCGATCACGATCCCCCACAGCCGCTCGCGGTAGATCGCCACCACCGCGAGGATCGCGCCGGCCTGGATCGCGACGTTGAACAGATCGCTGCGCGGGCCGAGCCAGTGCTGGGCGATCAGCAGATGCCCGGTGCTGGAGATCGGCAGGAATTCGGTGATGCCCTCGATGATGCCGAGCAGCAGGGCGGCGAGCAGGTCGTTCATCGTGTCGGTGCCGGAAGATCGGGTCGATCGCGCTGTCGCGGCGATCGCCGCGTCCATAGAATACCCAAGCGCGGGCGTCCTGCCGGCGCAGTCGCCCATCTCAGGAAGGAATCATGTCCCGCAATCGTCGTATCGCATTGTTCTTCGCGTCGCTGCTGTTCCCGCTGGGTGCTGGCGCCGCCGATCTGGTCTTCGAATTCACCGGCAAGGTGATCTTCGGCGGCACCCTGGCGCCGGTGGACGCACCGGTGACCGGGACGTTCTCCTACGACACCAGGACCACCCCGTGGTTCGAGACCGAAGACACCGCGTTTTATCTGCTTCCGGCCCCGCATTACATCGATGTCAACGTCGCCGGACGTCAGGCGATCGGCGCCGGGGTGAACGCCAGCGTGACCAACGATGCCGGCGGCAATGTGGAAGACGTGGTCAATCTCTACAGCAGCGGCGGCGCGATGCTCGACGGCGAATTCCTGCCCGAAGGCACCGTCGGCGTGGTGTTCGGGAGCGACCCGGGCAGTACCGGGGCAGTGCGCACCCTCCGCCTGCCGGCGCGCTACGACCTCGACAGGTTCGACGTGCAGGGCGGCAACGGCGGCTACCTCATGCGCGATGGCGGCCCGGACGGCTTTCTCCTGCAGTTCTCGATCGAATCCGTCGTCGTGCGCAGGATCTGCCGCGAAGGCAGCGACGCATCCGCGCCGAAGCCGAAGGATTGCGTGGTGCGTTGAGCGACGGTCGCAGGGATGCGACTCCGGCGGGCCTGCCCGCCCCCGCGCCCGGCGGCGAATCGCGTTCGGGCGGCCTGAGAGGGCGCAGTGGCATGGGGCGACGCTCAATCCGGTTGTCCCAGCCGCAGGAACACCGTTTCCTGGCCCTGCTCGGCCAGACCGATGCCGATGTAGATCGGGCCGAGCGGGGTATCGAGCGCGCCGTAGACGCTGCCGCCGAACACGGTGCGATCGAACGCCGGGCCGCGGTCGCGGCGCCAGATCTGGCCGCCTTCCAGCGAGCCGCCGATGAACAGCGGGTACTGCAGCACCTGCGCCAGCGGGTACTGGTATTGCGCCGTCGCCAGCGCCGCGCCGGTACCCTGCAGGCGGTCGATGCCGTAGCCGGAGAGCCGGAACGGGCCGCCGAGCAGGGCGGTGTCCTCGTAGGCGTCGCCGCGATGGTCCTGCGCCTGCACTCCGAGCTGCCAGCGCCCGCGCAGCGCGGCGAACGCGTAGGACGCCTGCAGTCTCGAGGTGAAGCCCTCGGTGTCGGCGTCGAGGATCGGCAGGTAGCGGGTGTGGCGGGCGTGCAGATACCAGCCGCTCGAAGGGAATTCGGCGTCGTCCTGGGTGTCGAGGGTGAACGCCAGATCCACGCCGGCGCTGGTCGCGGTGCGCGGCAGCGCCGCCGGCCGCGCGTCGGCGCGCAGGTCGTAGTGATTGCGGCGCAGGAACGGGCTGGCCGTGATTTCGCCCCAGTGCGCGAGCGTCGCGCCGACGCCGAATCGCGTCTCCCAGCGGTTGTGGCGGTATTCGCCGGTAGCGTCGTCGCGATCGACCAGCCGGCGGTTTTCGCCGGCCCATTCCAGCGACGGCCGCAGGAACGCGCTGCGGCGCAGGTTCAGCGGCTGGTGCCATTCGGCGAAGGCGCGGTTGCGGTCGCCCAGCCGCGCCTCCAGCGCGATTTCGCCGCCGAAGCGGTTGAGTTCGCGCCGGGTGTAGCGCGCACCGAGCTGATACGTGCCGTCGCCCTCGAAGTCGTCCTGCATGAACAGGCCGAAGCGCACGGTGCCGTCTTCCTCCCAGCGTCGGCTGCGGGTCACGTAGGTCAGCACGGCGCCGCCGTCGTCGTCCCGCTCCAGCGTGTAGTAGGCGCGCGAGAACATGCCCTGACCGTACAGACGCCCCAGATCGCGCTCGATCGCCTCGGGATCCGCCGGCGCGCCCGGCCGCACCGCGATCTGCGCGCGGATCGCGTCGTCGTCCATCGCCGAGGTGTTGACCAGTTCGACCCGCGACACCGCGCCGAGCGGGCGCAGCCGCTGCGCGCGCGCTTCGCGCCACGCCGCGTAGGCCTCGGGCGATACCTGCAGCGGGCGCAGCCGCGCCAGCGCCGCTTCGGTCGCCGCCGCGCCGAGCGGAATGCCGCGATCGAGCCCGGCGGTGAAGTCGGCCGAACTCAGATCGCCCAGCTCCGGCACGATGAGCACGTCGCCTTCGCCGAGCCGTGCGCGCTGGCGTTCGGTCTCGCGCCGCATCAGCGCGGTGATCATCTGGTCGGTGATGCTGAAGGGGTCGAGCAACTGATCGCGGGTCTTGAGGGTGGCGCCGATATCGACCGCGATGACCCGGCGCGCGCCCCAGGCCTGGGCGATCTCCACCGGCAGATTCATCGCCACGCCGCCGTCGATCAGCGAACGCTCGCCGTAGCTCACCGGCGCGAACGCCCCGGGCACGGCCATGCTCGCGCGCACCGCGTTGACCAGATCGCCGCGATCCATCGTCACCGCTTCGCCGGTTTCCAGATCGGTCCCGATCGCGCGGTAGGGGATCGGCAGCGCGTCGAAGTCGTCGATTCCGGCGCTCGGCAGCAGCGCCGCGCGCAGCGCCAATGCCAGACGCTGGCCCTCGAACACCGACGGCGGCAGACCGGGACGGCCATCGCGCAGGCCGAAACCGCCCTTGGCGAGGAAGCTGCGGTCCTCGGCCTTGCGCCGCGCCGGATACACGCGGCGGTCGAT
This sequence comes from Lysobacteraceae bacterium, assembly GCA_044345315.1. Taxonomy (GTDB): domain Bacteria; phylum Pseudomonadota; class Gammaproteobacteria; order Xanthomonadales; family Xanthomonadaceae; genus Lysobacter_I. The sequence goes on along the minus strand of JBIJBH010000308.1, from coordinate 1,470 downwards.
GCGGTCGACGAACATCGTGTTCCAGTCCAGCGCGCGCAGCCGGGTTTCGATCTCGTCCGCGGTCAGCCCGCTCGCGTAGAGGCTGCCGACCACCGCGCCCATGCTGGTGCCGACGATGCAGTCGACCGGAATGCGCTCGCGCTCCAGCACCTTGATCACGCCGACGTGGGCCATGCCGCGGGCGCCGCCGCCGCTGAGCACCAGACAGGTGTCGAAACCGGGCGCCGGCGCCTGGGCGCGGGCCGGTGCGGCCGCGGAGACGAGGCCGAGCAGGGCGACCGAGGTCAGGGCGAGGGCGATGAGGCGCATGGGCGATGGCCGGTTGTACCGAAAAGGGGCGGATGCGACGGGAATTGCACCGAAATGGTGCGAGCGATGCGGCCGGGTGGCGCGTTTGATTGCCAAATCAATGGCTTGCATGCGCTGACCGGCTGGCACGCGGCTTGCAATGGTAACGGCATCCTTCACCCATCGGAGCTTCCGAAGATGTCCCTCGACCACGTCGAAAAACTCGTCAAGGACCACAAGGTCGAATTCGTCGACCTGCGCTTCGCCGACATGCGCGGCGTCCAGCATCACGTGACCTTCCCCGCCTCGATCATCGAACCGGGCCTGTTCGAGGACGGCAAGATGTTCGACGGCTCCTCGATCAGCGGCTGGAAGGGCATCAACGAGTCCGACATGATCCTGCTGCCGGACGCCGGCACCGCCTTCCTCGACCCGTTCACCGCCGACCCGACCCTAGTCCTGACCTGCGACGTGCTCGACCCGGCGACGATGCAGGGCTACTCGCGCTGCCCGCGCGGCGTCGCCAAGCGCGCCGAGGCCTTCCTCAAGGCCAGCGGCATCGCCGACCAGGCGTTCTTCGGTCCGGAGCCGGAATTCTTCATCTTCGACAGCGTCCGCTTCGCCAACGAGATGGGCCACACCTTCTTCCACATCGATTCGGAAGAAGCGCACTGGAACAGCGGTCGCGAATACGAAGGCGGCAACACCGGCTACCGGCCGATGGTCAAGGGCGGCTACTTCCCGGTCGCGCCGCTCGACTCGCTGCACGACCTGCGCGCCGAGATGTGCAAGACCCTGACCGAACTCGGCATCGAAGTCGAAGTGCACCACCACGAAGTCGCCAACGCCGGCCAGTGCGAGATCGGCACCAAGTTCAATTCGCTGGTGCAGAAGGCCGACGAACTGCTGACCCTCAAGTACGTGGTCAAGAACGTCGCCCACCGCAACGGCAAGACCGCGACCTTCATGCCCAAGCCGATCGTCGGCGACAACGGCAGCGGCATGCACGTGCACCAGTCGCTGGCCAAGGGCGGCGTCAACCTGTTCTCGGGCGACGGCTACGGCGGCCTGTCGCAGCTCGCGCTGTGGTACATCGGCGGCATCTTCAAGCACGCCCGCGCGATCAACGCCTTCTCCAACTCGACCACCAACAGCTACAAGCGTCTGGTGCCGGGCTTCGAG
>JBIJBH010000307.1:0-5059 GCA_044345315.1 Lysobacteraceae bacterium | reverse complement strand
CAGGTCACCCGCTCCAGCATCCGCCGATGGCCGATGACCCGGGCCCAGCGGGTGCCGATGTCGACCCAGCAGACGTAGGCGGCTTCGCCGGCGAGGCGCAGCACGGTGCGCGGGGTGAGGCTCAGGACGGGTTCGGCCGCGCACAGTTCCCAGTCGAAGCCGAGCTGGCGGGCGAACAGGGCGCAGCGGGCGAGGTGGTAGCGGCTGCTCAGCAGCACCACCGGGCCGGCGTGGCCGCCGTCGGCGAGCAGGGCGCGGGCGTTGCGCAGGTTCTGCAGGGTGTCGCGCGAGGCGGTTTCCAGGCGCAGCGGGGCGTCGGCGGCGACGCCTTCGGCCAGCAGCGCGTCGCGCGCGACCTCGGCCTCGGCCGGGTGCCCCGGGGCGCTGCCGCCGAGCAGCACGATCGCCCGCGGCGGGCGGGCGCGCCACAGCGCGGCGGTGCGGGCGATGCGCGCGGCGAAATCGGCGTCGAGGCGGCCCTCGGGGGCGTGTTTGCCGAACACCAGCAGGGTCTCGCCGCGTTCGGGCCGGATCGGCGCGCGCTGCGCGGTGCGCAGGACATGGGCGAAGTAGCCGACGTAGACCAGGCCGGCGCTGAGCGCGCAGGCGGCCGCGGCGACCACGCCGGCATGCAGCACGTCGCGGTCGAGGAACAGGCGGCGGCGGTGATCGATGCGACTCACGGCGGAGCGACGGCGGACGGTCCGGGACAACGGGCCGTTCAGGATAGCGCGACGGACGGGCCGGCACGGGCGAACGGCTATACTCGCGGTCCCTCCGACCGTCGGGCGACGCGGTGCCTTCCGCAGTGTTTTCTCCCTCTCCGATGACGCCGCTGGCGATCCGCACCTACACCGCCACCACCGCGCTCGGAGCCGGTCGCGAGGCCCAGTTCGCGGCGCTGCGCGAGCGCCGCAGCGGCCTGCGCCGCAACGACTTCGGCGAAGGCGCCACCGCCGAGGCGCGGCTGGATACCTGGATCGGCCGGGTCGCCGGGATCGAAGACGTGCATCTGCCCGAGGCGCTGGCCCGCTTCGACTGTCGCAACAACCGTCTCGCCTGGCTCGCGCTGCAGCAGGACGGGCTGATGGCCGCGATCGACGCCGCGCGCGCGCGCCACGGCGCCGAGCGCATCGCGGTGGTGATCGGCACCTCCACCGCGAGCATCGGCGCCAGCGAGGAGGCCTATACCCGGCTCGATGGCGACGCCTTCCCGCCCGATCTGCGCGAACCGCTGCTGCACACCCCGCATTCGCCCGGCGATTTCGTGCAGCGCGCCACCGGCCTGCGCGGGCCCTGCGTCACCGTCGCCACCGCCTGTTCGTCCAGCGCCAAGGTGTTCGCCCAGGCCGCGCGGCTGATCCACGCCGGGCTGGCCGACGCGGCGCTGGTCGGCGGCATCGACACGCTCTGCGGCAGCGTGCTGTTCGGCTTCAACGCGCTGGGGCTGGTCTCGACCGGCCGTTGCCTGCCGTTCGACGCGCGCCGCGACGGCCTGAATCTCGGCGAAGCCGGCGGCTATGCGCTGCTCGAACGCATCGACGCCGGCGAGGACGCGCCGCTGCGGCTGTGCGGCTACGGCGAGAGCAGCGACGCCCACCACATGTCGGCGCCGCATCCCGAGGGCCTCGGCGCGCGGCTGGCGATGCAGGCGGCGATCGCCCGCGCCGGGATCGACGCCGACGCGGTCGGCTATCTGAATCTGCACGGCACCGCGACCCCGGCGAACGACAGCGTCGAGGCGGCCGCGGTCGCCGCGCTGTTCGGCGAAGGCCTGCACGCCAGTTCGACCAAGGGCTGGACCGGGCACACGCTCGGCGCCGCCGGCATCGTCGAATCGGTGTTCGCGCTGCTGGCGCTGGAGCGCGGCCTGCTGCCGGGCATGCTCGGCGACGACGAGCCGCATCTGGCCGATCCCGCCTGCGGCCCGCAGATCCGCTTCGACAACGCCGAACGCGGCATCGATTACGCGATGAACAATTCCTTCGGCTTCGGCGGCAACAATTGTTCGCTGGTGTTCGGGGGCGCGGCTTCCGGGAGCGCGGCATGAGCATGCTCTCCGCCCGCATCGCCGGCATCGGCTTCTGGCACAACGGCCTGCCCTCGTGGGACGCCGCGCGCGCCTTCGTCGCCGATGGATCCTTGCCCGAATCCGCGGCGGCGAAACCCTCGCCGCAGCTGCTGCCGCCGAACGAACGCCGGCGCGCGCCGGAATCGGTGGCGGTGGCGCTGGACGTGGCCCTCGCCGCCTGCACCGCTGCCGGTCGCGATCCGGCGTCGCTGCCGTCGGTGTTCGCGTCGACCCACGGCGATCTGCCGATCACCGACAGCATGTGCAGCACGCTGGCGAGCGATCCGCGCGCGGTGTCGCCGACGAAATTCCACAATTCGGTGCACAATGCCGCCGCCGGCTACTGGACCATCGGCGCCGCCTGCGTGCAGCCGGCGACCGCGCTCGGCGCCTGGGACGCGACCTTCGCGCAGGGCCTGATCGAAGCGCTGGCGCAACTGGCCGAAGGCGCGGACGCGGTGCTGCTGGTCGGTTACGACACCGGCGCGGTCGGCGCGTTGGCCTCGGTGCACGATGCCGCGGGCCTGCTCGGCGGCGCACTGGTGCTGAGCCGCGACGGCGACGGTCCGACGCTGCGCGCGCGTCTCGACGACGGCGAACCCGATGCCCCCGGTGCGCTCGGCTTGCGCTGCGCGCGCAATCCGATGGCGCCGATGCTGCCGCTGTTCGATGCGCTCGCGACCGGCGCGCGTCACGCCGCGCTGCGCGCCGGGCCGGGCCGCGTGCTGCGGCTGGAGCTGACCCATGACTGAGGCCGGCACCGTCGTCTTCGACCGCCACAACGTCGTCGTGGTGATCCCGGCGCTGAACGAAGCGCTGCGGATCCGCGAAGTGGTCGAAGGCGCGCTGGCCGAATGCGACCGCGTGATCGTGATCGACGACGGTTCCGACGACGACACCGCGGCGCGGATCGCCGATCTGCCGATCACCCTGCTGCGTCACGAACGCCGCATGGGCAAGGGCGCGAGCCTGCGCGACGGCTTCCGCGAAGCGCTGCGTCAGGGCGCGGCCGCAGTGCTGACGATGGACGGCGACGGCCAGCATCTGGCCTGCGACATCCCGCGCCTGATCGCCGCCGCCAACCGCCATCCGCACTGCATCGCGATCGGCGCGCGCCTGCGCAAGCGCGCGCAGCAGCCGACCTATCGCCGCCTCGCCAACGAATTCGGCGACTGGGGCATCGCCTGGGGCTGCGGCTACCGCATCGCCGACACCCAGAGCGGCCAGCGCCTGTATCCGGCCGCGGTCGCCGCGCTCGACGACGTACCCGGCGAGGATTTCGTGTTCGAGGCGCAGATCCTGATCAGCGCCGCACGCCGCCTCGGCATGGGCGCGGTCTCGGTGCCGATCGAATCGCGCTACGCCGGCGCCGGCGTGGTCGGGAAATTCCGCAAGAGCCACTTCCGGCCGCTGCACGACCTGTGGCGGATCACCTCGCACGTGGTCGTGCAGGTGTGGAACTACGGCAACGTCGTCCGCGAATACCGCCGCACGCGCAGCACGCCGGCGGTGATCGACGATCCCTCCGGTGAATTCGTCTCTGCACCACACGTCTCCGCAGCACACGTTTCGGGCAAGCGACCATGACCAGACACGATGTCCTCATCCTCGGCGGCGGCCTCGCCGGCCTCACCCTCGCGCTCCAGCTCAAGCGTCAGGATGCGACGCTCGATGTCGCGGTCGTCGAACGCCGCGCGCATCCGGTGCCGGAAGCGGCGCACAAGGTCGGTGAATCGACCGTGGAGATCGGCGCGCATTATTTCGCCAACGTGCTCGGCTTGCGCGAGCATCTGGACGGCGAGCACATCCGCAAGTTCGGCTTCCGCTTCTTCTTCAGCGACGGCCGCCGCGACATCGACCGCTGCACCGAACTGGGCGTGAGCCGGATCCTGCCGACGCCGTCGTGGCAGATCGACCGCGGCCGTTTCGAGAATTTCCTCGGCGTGGAAGCGCGCCGGCTCGGCGTGCGCTTCCACGACGGCGCGGTTGTGCGCGCGATCGAACTGTCGGCGAACGACGACGATCATCATGTGCGCTGGGAGCGCGACGGCGACAGCGTCGAAGCGACCGCGCGCTGGGTCGTCGACGCCAGCGGCCGCGCCGGGCTGATCAAGCGCAAGCTCGATCTGGCCGCGCCCGAAATCCACGATGCCAACGCGGTGTGGTGGCGGGTCGACGGTTTCATCGACCCGAAGACCTGGTCCGACGACGCCGCCTGGCTGTCGCGCTGCACGCCGCCGGACCGCTGGCGTTCGACCAATCACATGTGCGGCCCAGGCTACTGGTTCTGGCTGATCCCGCTGTCCTCGGGCGCGCATTCGCTGGGCATCGTCTGCGACGCAGTCATGCACCCGCTGGAAACGATGAACACCCACGACAAGGCGATGGCCTGGCTGCGCGAACACCAGCCGCGCGTCGCCGATGCGCTCGACCGGCCCGAACACGGACTGCAGGATTTCCTGTTCCTGCGCCATTTCTCGCACGGCTGCAAACAGGTGTTCAGCGGCGACCGCTGGGCGCTGACCGGCGAAGCCGGCGTCTTCCTCGACCCGTTCTACTCGCCGGGCAGCGATTACATCGGCATCGCCAATACGCTGATCTGCGATCTGATCGCGAAGGACCGCGGCGGACACGCGTTCGCGCCCTACGCCGACATCTACCAGCAGCTGTATTTCGGGTTCTTCGAGAACACGATGACGCTGTATCGCGACCAGTACCCGCTGTTCGGCGACGCCCAGGTGATGCCGGTGAAGGTGATCTGGGACTACACCTACTACTGGGCGCTGCTGGCGCCGCTGTTCTGCGGCGACAAGCTCACCGAGATCACGCTGCTGGGCCGGCTGCGGCCGCAGTTCGAGCGCGGGCGCGACCTCAACCTGGCGATGCAGGCGCTGCTGCGCGCCTGGGGCGAGGCCAACCGCGCCGACGCGACGCCCGGCGCCGCCTCGCTCGACGGCCGACTGCTCGATCAGTTCGACATCGACTGGT
>JBIJBH010000306.1:0-5060 GCA_044345315.1 Lysobacteraceae bacterium | reverse complement strand
CGTCAACGACATGGAATACGTCTATCGCGAAACCGAATACGTGACCGGCGTGCATCAGGTGCACGGCGGTTCCGGCGATCCCTCCCCGTTCACCGCCTACGGCACCCTGCAGGGCCTGATGGCCACCCTCAACCGCAAGTACGGCGACGAGGAAGTCGGCCGCCACAGCTACGCGGTGCAGGGCCTGGGCCACGTCGGCATGGAGTTCGTGAAACTGCTGAAGGAGCGTGGCGCCAAGATCTTCGTCACCGACATCAACAAGGACCTGATCACGCGCGCGGTCGACGAATACGGCGCCGAAGCGGTCTCGCCGGAAGAGATCTACGATGTTCCGGCCGACGTCTACGCGCCCTGCGCCCTCGGCGGCACCGTCAACGAGCAGACCCTGCCGCGGCTCAAGGCCAAGATCATCTGCGGCGCCGCGAACAACCAGCTCGCGAACAACGAGATCGGCGACGAAGTGCAGAAGCGCGGCATTCTCTACGCGCCGGATTACGCGGTCAACGCCGGCGGCGTGATGAACGTGTCGCTGGAGATCGACGGCTACAACCGTGAACGCGCGATGCGCATGATGCGCACGATCTATCACAACCTGGCGCGGATCTACGAGATTTCCGACCGCGACGGGATCCCGACCTACCGCGCCGCCGACCGTCTGGCCGAGGAGCGCATCGCCGCGATCGGCAAGCTGAAGCTGCCGATGGGCCGTGCGGCGCCGCGGTTCCTGGGAAGAATGCGCGGGCATTGATGTTTCCTTCGCGGTAGAGCGGCCTTCAGGCCGCTTTGCCTTTTCCGAAGAGGTGGATAGCGGGCTGAAGCCCGCTCTACCGGATCATTACACACACGACAGGATTTACCGAGCATGCGTCCGTTTCCGCTGGGTGAAGACATCGATGCGTTGCGCGAGGCGGTGCGCCGGTTCGCGGAAGCCGAGATCGCGCCGCGCGCGGCGAAGATCGACGAAGAGAACGCATTTCCGCAGGATCTGTGGCCGAAACTCGGCGAACTCGGTCTGCTCGGGCTGACCGTGCCCGGCGAGTTCGGCGGCAGCGAGATGGGCTATCTGGCGCATCTGGTGGCGATGGAGGAGATCTCGCGGGCCTCGGGCTCGGTCGGCCTGAGCTACGGCGCGCACTCCAACCTCTGCGTCTCCAACCTCTACGCCAACGGCAATGCGGCGCAGCGCGCGAAGTACCTGCCGAAACTGTGCAGCGGCGAATGGAAGGGCGCGCTGGCGATGAGCGAGCCGGGCGCCGGTTCGGACGTGGTGGGCTCGATGAGCTGCCGCGCCGAACTGAAGGGCGACACCTGGATCGCCAACGGCAACAAGATGTGGATCACCAACGGCCCCGAGGCCGACGTGCTGGTCGTGTACATGCGCACCGCCAGCCGCGAACTGGGCTCCAAGTGCATGACCGCGTTCATCGTCGAACGCGGCATGCCCGGGTTCAGCACCGCGCAGAAGCTCGACAAGCTCGGCATGCGCGGCAGCAACACCTGCGAACTCGTCTTCCGCAACTGCGAGATTCCCGCGGAGAACGTGCTCGGCGAGGTCAACAACGGCGTGCGCGTGCTGATGAGCGGGCTGAACACCGAGCGTCTGGTGCTCAGCGGCGGTCCGCTGGGCCTGATGCAGGCCGCGCTCGACGTCGCCCTGCCCTATGCGCGCGAACGCCGCCAGTTCGGCGCCGCGATCGGCACATTCGGGATCATGCAGGCGAAGATCGCCGACATGTACACCGCGCTGCAGTCCAGCCGCGCCTTTGCCTATCAGGTCGCGCGCGACTACGACGCCGGGCACAAGTCGCGGATCGACGCCGCCAGCTGCCTGCTGCATTCCTCGGAAGCCGCGGTGCAGGTGGCGCTGGAGGCGATCCAGACCCTCGGCGGCAACGGTTACATCAACGAGTACGCGACCGGGCGGATCCTGCGCGACGCGAAACTCTACGCGATCGGCGCCGGCACCAACGAGATCCGGCGGATGCTGATCGGACGCGAGCTGTTCAACGGCAACAGTTGAGGCGCATCGGTACCCGGCGGTTCGTCCGCCGGTATCGCCCCGCAAAACCTTCGATGAACGGGGCCGGACGACCTGCCCAGGACGCGCGCGGCAGGCTACATTGCGCGCACCTTCCCCGCGCGCTCCATCATGACCCCGAATCGCGTCCGCCCGCTGCGTCTGCTCGGCACCGGTATCTCCACGCCGACGGAGTGGCTGGACAGCGCGACGCTCGACGCCCGCCTCGGCCTGACGCCGGGCACGGTGTTCGCGCGCACCGGCGTGACCCGCCGCGGCTTCGAGCCCGAACGCAACGCCGCCGAGGTCGCCGCCGAGGCCGCACGCGCGGCGCTGCGCGAAGCCGGGCTCGACGCGGACGCGCTCGATGCGGTGGTCTGCGCCAGCGCCAGTCAGGATCAGGCCATGCCCTGCAACGCCGCGCTGCTGCATCGCGCGCTCGGGCTGCGCGCGATTCCCGCCTTCGATGTCAACGCCAGTTGCATCGGCTTCCTGATGGGGCTGGATCTGGTCGCGTCGCTGCTGGCCTGCGGGCGCTATCGCCGGGTGCTGCTGGTGTCCTGCGATCTCGCCTCGCGCGCGCTCGACCCGCGCGATCCCGAGACCGCCGGGCTGTTCGGCGACGGCGCCGCTGCGGCCATTCTCGGCGCGGCCGACGCAGACGACACCGGCCTGCTCGCCGCGCGCTTCGAAACCTGGTCGGAAGCAGCGCACGCCTGCGAAATTCCGGGCGGCGGTTCGCGACTGACGCCGGCGCGATACGCCGGCGACTACGGCGAGGTCTGCACCTTCCGCATGGACGGCAAACGCCTGTATCGGGTCGCAGCCGAACACTTCGATCGCTTCGTGTCGGAACTGCTCGTCGAGGCCGGCATCGGTCTCGACGCGATCGACCGGGTGATTCCGCATCAGGCCTCGCTGCTCGGCATGCAGCACATCTTCCGCCGTCTCGGCGTGGCACCGGAGCGCATCGAGGACATCTTCGCGACCCACGGCAATCAGGTCTCGGCCTCGCTGCCCTCGGCGCTGCACATCGCGCGCGCGGCGGGACGGCTGCGCAGCGGCGACACCGCGCTGCTCATCGGCACCGCAGCCGGTGTCACCCTCGGCGGCGCGGTGCTGCGACTGTGAGCGGCGCAGCTGTGAGCACGGCAACAGCGAGTATGCCGACGCGCGACGCCTTCCCGCGCACGCAGGTGACGATGCTGCGCGTCGGTCACTGCGTGCATCCCGAATGCCTCGCCCTGCGCGGCGGCGCATGGCGGCTCGGCGAGTTTCCGGCGCTGGTCGGCCTGATCCGCCATCCCGATGCCGGCGCGCTGCTGTTCGACACCGGTTACGCGCAGCATTTCCTCGATGCCACTGCGCGCCTGCCGGAGCGCGTCTATCGCTGGACCACGCCGGTCACGCTGCCGCCGGAACAGTGCCTGCAGGCGCAGCTCGCGAAACACGGCATCGCCCTGCACGAGGTCCGCGCCGTGTTCGCTTCGCATCTGCATGCCGATCACGTCGCCGGTCTGCGCGATCTGCCGCGGGCGACGATCTGGTGCGGCGCGGACGCGGCGCGATTCGCGCGCGAAGGCGGGCGCATCGCGCGTCTGCGCAAGGCCACCCTGACCGCGCTGCTGCCGGACGATTTCGACGCGCGCGCGCAGACTATCGAATCGCGGCCGCGGATCGCGCTGCCCACAGCCTGGCGCGCGCTCGGCGATGGGTTCGACCTGCTCGGCGACGGCAGTCTGCGCGTGGTGCCGCTGCCGGGCCATGCGCGCGGCCATCACGGCCTGCTGCTGCGCCATGAGGACGATCGCGAAGTCCTGCTCGCCGGCGACGCCGTCTGGCGCGTGGACCCGGATCGTCGCGCGCGCGCATCGGCGTGGCCGGCGCGGCTGCTCGCCGACGACTGGGGCGTACAGGGCGAGACACTGCGCCGGCTGCAGCAGGCGCTGGACGCCGATGCCGGTCATCTCGTGCTGCCCGCGCACTGTGCGCACAGCTATGCGCAACTGCCTGCAAGCATGCGAGGGACCTCATGAAACTGCTGCTCACCGGCGCTTCGGGCTTCATCGGCGGACGCTTCATGCAGCGTTTCCGCGGCACGCCCGGGCTGGAACTGCTCGGCGTCGGCCGGCGCGATCTGCCCGATCCGGACTACCGCGCGATCGATCTCTCGCGGCCATTCGATCTGGATTTCGCGCCCGACGCGGTGATCCACGCCGCCGCCCTGTCCTCGCCGTTCGCTTCGGGGCGCGAATATCTGCGCAACAACGTCGAAGCCACCCGCAATATCGTCGACTGGTGCCGCGCGCACGGGCGACCGAAGCTGATCTACATCTCCTCCAGTTCGGTGCACTACCGGCCGCACGATCAGCTCGGCATCCGCGAGGACGATCCGATCGGTCCGGTCTTCGCCAACACCTACGCAGAAACCAAGGCCGCAGGTGAAACCCTGGTGCGCGACTACGAAGGCGCGTGGACGATCCTGCGTCCGCGCGCGGTGTTTGGGCCCGGCGACACGGTGCTGTTCCCGCGACTGCTGGCGGCGGCGAAGCGCGGCAAGCTGCCGCGGATCGTCCGCGACGGCCCGCCCGCGGTCGGCGATCTGATCGGCGTCGATACGCTCGTCGACTACATGCTGCGCGCGGCGCAGTCGCCGGAAGCAATCGGCGCATTCAATCTCAGCCACGGCGAACCGGTGGCGATGCAGGATTTCCTCGCCGAAACCTTCCGCCGGCTGGATCTGCCGGTGCCGACGCGCAAAGTGCACTACCGGGTCGCGTTCGCCGCGGCGTGGGCGGCCGAAATGGCGTGGACCATGCTGCCGCTGCGCGGCGAACCGCCGGTAACCCGCTTCGGCGTGGACGTGCTCGCCTTCAGCAAGACCTTCGACATCGCCCGCGCGCGCGCGGTGCTCGGGCCGCCGTCGCAGACGCTGGCCGAAGCCTTCGACGACTTCATCGCCTGGCAGCGGACGCAGCCGCTGTGACTGCGCTGCAGACCGCAGCCGCGATCGCGTGCGCGCTGTGGGCGCTGGCCGAAGCGC
>JBIJBH010000070.1:0-11205 GCA_044345315.1 Lysobacteraceae bacterium | reverse complement strand
ACCCTTCCCCAGCCGCTGGAGTCAGGCGGAGCTGGTGTTCGGCGAGGTCACGCCCGATGCGCCGCTGCGCATCCGCTCGCTGATGCCCGACGGCGGCATCCTGTTCAGCGACGGCATCGAACACGACGGCCTCGACTTCCGCTCGGGCATGGAGGCGACGATCGATCTGGCGGAGAAGCGGGGGCGGTTGTTGGGCTAGCTCCGCGCGCACGTCAGCGCATGGCGCTGCGTTCGATCGGCGCCCAAAGAAAAGGCCCTTGCCCGGCGGGGGACCGGACAAGGGCCAAGCTCGCCTGTCGAGAGTGACGCTTTAGAAGCGGTAGTTCACGCCGAACAGATAGGTACGGCCGTACTCGAAGTATTCGCGCGGACGATTGTTGTCGCCACCGAACGACGAACGGAAGGGCTCGTTTTCGAGGTTGTTGACCTGCAGCAGGATGCCGAAATTCTTCATCGGACCCGACTGGAAGGTGTAGCCCAACTGCAGATCGGTGACGGTCTCGCCCTCGAAGGTGCGGCGGGTACGGTCGCCGCCGAAGCCCTGCACTTCACCCACGAACTGCGAGCGGTGACGCTGGCTGACGCGCGCCGAGAAACCGAAGCGTTCGTAGTAGACGGTGAGGTTGGAGACGTACTTCGACAGACCCGGCAGCGGCTCGTTCGGCGAATTCGGACCGAGCGGCTGGACGCTGCTGGTGGTATCCGAATAGTTGGCCTGGATACCGAAGCCCATCAGCGGCTCCCACAGCACGTCGAGGGGCACCGACACCGCCAGTTCGTGACCCTTGACCGTACCGCCCTCGCCGTTGACCGGGCGGGTGTACACGCCGACGGGGTTCGGCGGCGGGTTGGCGGGGTAGTCCGCGGGCGTGACCACGGTATCGTTGATGTTGAACAGCGTGGATTCGTTGTAGATGTAGCTCTTCAGGTCCTTGTAGAAGTACGCGACGCTGACGTAAGCCTTGCCGTCGCCGAAGTACTTCTCGTAGGAGATGTCGAACGCATCGGCTTCCCACGGCTTCAACTCGGAATTGCCGCCGTTGCGCTCCCACCAGGCCACGCGTGGACCCGTCGGATTCGCCGGGTCGGCCGGCGGATTGGGCGCACCCGTGATCGGGTTGGTCGCGCGCGACCGATTGACGCTGATGTTGTTGTTGGCGCGCAGGTCGTCCATGCGCGGACGCGCCACCTGCCGGGCGGCGCCGAAGCGGACCACCTGCTCCCAGGGGAGGCTGAAGGACAGATTGAGGCTGGGCAGGAAGTCGGTGTAATTGATGCCTTCGGTGACTTCGCGACCGATCGGGTTGCCTTCGAAGCTTTCGTTGCCGGTCGAATTCTGATCGACGCTGACGACCTGGAAGCCGATGTTGCCCTTCACCCCCACCGAACCGATATCGGTGTTGATATTGGCCTGGAAGTACGCGGTGGTGACTTGCTCCTCGACTTCCCAGTTCTTGTTGGTGATGTCGGGATTGGCGTTGCCGCGGCGGGTATAGAGCGTGTTGTAGGCCTCCAGCGCGTCGTAGCCGTAGATCGAACCCACGCCGTAGGCATTGAAGCGCGAGCTGTTGGCCAGATTGGTCGGGATGGCGGTGAAACCACCGGCCTGACAGGCGGGGTTGGTCGGGACCAGGCAGGCCGTCAGATCGAGGAACGCTTCGTTGGAGGCGCGGCTCTTGGTGCGATCGGTGAGGTTGGCGCCGAATTCGACGCTGCTGAACCAGCCTTCGTCGAAGGTGCGCTCGAAGTCGAAGCGCAGCGAGGTCAGGCTGTCCTTGACCTCGAAGTCCTTGATGTAGCCGTCCTGGCCCCAACCGCCCGGGTCGCCCAGACGCAGGATGCTGGCGTTGCCGTAGTCGTAGCCGAAGTCGTGATCGAAGTAGCCGTCGCTGTTGCGCGTCACGGTCAGAGTGTCGCGCGGCAACGTCGGATTCAGACCCGAATACGTTTCGAGAATGCGCTCCTCGCGCGTCGCATCGGAGTAACCGATGTCGGCGGTGAACCGCCAGTTCGGGCTGAGTTGGAGTTCGTGCTTCCAGCCGATCGCGAAAAGATCGTCGTAGGTGGCGTTGAAGTCGTTCCGGATCACCGGATTCACATTCACGAAGGACGCGCGGGCCGGTGTGCTGCCAGCGACCGGCGGCGAGCCATTGAACGCGGCGCCGAATTCCATGCCGCGCTTCTGCTCTTCGCGGTCGAACTGCGAGTAGAACACGTCGATGACGGTGCGATAAGTGTCGTTCGGGGCGAATTCGAGCACGCCCATGAAGCCGTCGCGCTCGTTGTCGTTTTCCAGATCGTACAGCTTGCCGCCACCGTAAAGGCCGCCGCCGTCGTAGCCCCAGGCGTCGCCGAACTGCTTGCTCTGGCCGGGGTTGTTCAGACGGGCATAACCGAGGGCGATGCCCACGGTGTTGTCGGCGAACTGGTCGATGTAGGAGAAGCTGGCGCGGTAGCCGTTCTCTTTCTCGTCGCCGACCTTGTTCTGATCGCCGCGCAGGTTGGCGGCGAAGGCGCGCTTGCCGAAGGCCAGCGGGCGCACGGTGCGCAGATCGACCGTACCGGACAGGCCCTGGCCGACCAGCTGCGCATCGGGGGTCTTGTAGACCAGCACCTGACTGACCAGCTCGGACGGATACTGGTCGAATTCCACGCCGCGGTTGTTGCCGAGGCTGACCTGCTCACGGCCGTTCAGGGTGGTGGTCGAGAAGTCGCCGGCGAAGCCGCGGATATTCACTTCCTGCGGACGGCCGCCGAAGCGCTGCGCGGTGAGGCCCGGCAGGCGCGCGATCGAGTCGGCGATCGAGGTGTCGGGCAACTTGCCGATGTCTTCTGCCGAGATCGCTTCGACGATCGAGGTGGACTCGCGCTTGGTTTCGGTCGAGGCCTCGATGCTTCGGCGGATGCCGACCACCTCGATGGTGTCGATGTCCTCGGCTTCGGTTTGTTGGTTCTGGTCGGCCGATTGCGCGTATGCGCCCTGGGCCATCATGAGCGTGGCCGACGCGAGGGCGGCGCTCAACAGGTTTCGCTTCAAAGGCTGCATGGATCCCCTCCACAGCAACTGGAATTCGTTGGCAGGTCCATGCGCGATCCGGTCTGAGCCGTGAATTCCGCAATGCCCGGCATGTCCGGGTTCCAGCCTGTCCCCGGCACGCAGCGGCGATGGTAGTCCCTGCCCGCCCGGCGAGAAGTGACCTGCATACGTATTCATGAAAAAACCCGGTCAAATCAGGGTCATGGGCACGAAATCGGGTTGAAATGAAGGGTCCGGGGGAAGGCCGCCGGCCGCCCCCTTTCCATTGCCACCGGGAGCCCCGCCATGCCGACCCCGTCACGCCCTCGCGCCCGCCTGCTGTCGCTCGCGCTGACCGCGGGCCTGACCGCCGCGGCCGCGGCCGCCGAACCGCCCGCGGCGCCGGCCGGGGCCGTCGACTGGCGCGATCAGGTGGTCTATCTGGTGATGATCGACCGCTTCGCCGACGGCGACCCGACCAACAACGACCAGGGCCAGGGCGAATACGACCCGGCCGATCCGCGCAAATTCAGCGGCGGCGATCTGGCCGGCCTGCGCCAGCGGCTGGACTACATCCGCGGCCTCGGCGCGAGCGCGATCTGGATCACCCCGCCGGTGGCCAACCGCTGGTGGAGCGATGCGGCGCAGTTCGGCGGCTATCACGGCTACTGGACGAAGGATTTCATGACGGTCGATGCGCATTTCGGCAGCCTCGACGATTACCGCGGACTGGCCGCGGCGATGCGCGCGCGCGATCTGCGGCTGATCCAGGACGTGGTGGTGAATCATGTCGCCGACTATCACGGCTGGCGCGGCGCGCACGACCCGGCCGATCCGGCGGGCAATTTCGAACTGCGCCCGGAAGCCGACGGCAGCACCGCGCCGCTGCGGCCGCCGTTCGACCGCAACGACGCGCGCCGGCCCGAGCATCGCCGCGCCGCGATCTATCACTGGAACCCGCAGATCCGCGACCACGCCGATCCGGTGCAGCAGCAGACCTGGCAACTGGCCGATCTGGACGACCTCAACACCTCGAATCCCGAGGTCATGCGCGCGCTGCGCGAGAGCTACGGCTACTGGATCCGCGAAGTCGGGGTCGATGCGTTCCGGGTCGATACCGCCTTCCACGTGGCGCCGGAGTTCTTCGAGGATTTCGTCCATGCCGACGATCCGCAGCATCCCGGGATGATGCGCGCGGCGCCCGCGGGGCAGCCGCCGTTCTTCCTGTTCGGCGAGGGCTTCGGCGTGGACCGGCCCTACGAAGACACGATGGCGCGCAAGATCGAGACCTACGTGCGGGGCCCGGCCGGCCAGCCGCGGCTGCCGTCGATGATCAACTTCCCGCTCTACGGCACGCTCGGCGACGTGTTCGCGCGGCGCCACCCGACCGGCGAGCTCGGACACCGGATCGAGAGCATGATGCGGGTCCACGCCGATCCGTGGCGGATGCCGACCTTCATCGACAATCACGATGTCGACCGCTTCCTGGCCGGCAGCGACGAGGCCGGGCTGCGCCAGGCGCTGCTGGCGCTGATGACCCTGCCGGGCATTCCGACCATTTATTACGGCACCGAGCAGGGCTTCCGCGAACAGCGCGCGGCGATGTTCGCCGGCGGCCACGGCGCAGGCGGGCGCGACCGTTTCGACACCGACGCCCCGCTGTATCGCTATCTGGCGGAAGTGGCGGCGCTGCGCCGCGAGCATCGGGTGTTCTCTCGCGGCACGCCGACGGTGCTGGCCGCGAACGCCGCGGCGCCCGGCGCGATCGCCTGGAAGATGCGGTACGAAGGCGTGGAGGCGCTGGTGGTGTTCAACACCGCCGACCATCCGACCCTGCTCGACAACCTCGACACCGGCCTGCCTGCGGGCACGGTGCTGCGGCCGCTGTACGGCCTGGCCGCCGCGCCGGAGACGCTTCGCGTGATCGCAGGGCGACCGCTGCATCTGACCCTGCCGCCGCGCAGCGCGATGCTCTGGACCACCGCCGGCACCGCCGCCGACAGCCCGCCCGGAGCCGGCGCACCGATCACGCTCGACCCCGCCCCTGCGTCCACGACCGGCGACCTCGCGCTGTCGGGCCGGGCCCCGGGGCGGCAGACGGTGCAGGTGGTGGTCGACGGCGATCTGGCCGCCGCGCGCACCGTGCCGGTGGACCGCGACGGGCGCTGGCGGGCGACGGTCGCGACCGACGACATGATCGAGCCGGGCATCGAACATCGCGCGGTGATCTGGGACACCCACGCTCGGGAAGCATCGGCGGCGCATGCCTTCCGGGTGGATCGGGCCTGGACCCGGGTCGCGGCGATCGACGACCCGGCCGGCGACGACACCGGCCCGGACGGCCGCTACGTCTATCCGCTGGACGACGGCTGGCGCAAACATCGTCCGGGCGACCTGCGCGGCGCCGAGGTCTGGCGCAGCGGCGATGCCCTGCGCCTGCGCATCCGCCTGCCGACCCTGGTCCAGGAATGGAACCCGCTGCTGGGCTTCGACCACGTCGCCTTCACCGTCTTCATCGAGCTGCCCGGCCGCCCCGGCGGCGCGACCGTGCTGCCGCAGCAGAACGCGACCCTGCCCGACGGCATGCGCTGGCATCTGCGCCTGCGCGCCCACGGCTGGTCGAACACCCTGTTCACCGCCGAAGGGGCCTCGGCCACGCACGAAGGCACCGCCGCCGGGCAGGCCGCACGGCTGGACGTGGACGGGGACACCCACACGCTGACCTGGACCCTGCCCGCCCGCGCCCTCGGCGGCGCGGGTCTCGAAGGCGACGCTCTCGCCGGCGCCCGCATCCACGTCACCACCTGGGACTACGACGGCGGCTTCCGGGCGCTGGCGCCCGAGGCCGGGGCGACCACCTTCGGCGGCGGCCCGGCCGACGGGGCGAAGGTGATGGATGCGTTGACGGTCAGGCTGCCCCGCTGAAGCCCGCCGCGCCCGCCACGCGAGGGATTCGGGCCGCGCGGCGGGCCGACGGCGCCCGGTTCATGCCGATTCCAGTGCTTCCTGCGCCCGCACCGTGACGGTCCGGGACGCGGGCGCGAGCGGATGCGCCTCTTTCGCGACCACCGGCAGCGGCTGCGACTTCGCGCGCGCCATCGCCTTGCGCCGCGCGTTGCGGCGATAGGACCGCTCGCCCATCCACTGGGTCAGGGTCCACATGAACGACCACCAGGGCATCTTCGTCGTCCAGCGGCCGTGCATGCGCGGCCGGATCTGATCGTTCTTGCGTTTCGGGTCCAGTACCACGGTCCCGACCACCACACCCTCAACGCCGGGCCCCATCTGCGCCAGCAGTTCGCCGTCGCTGTCAGCGACCGCGCTGAAACCGGGGAATTCCGAATCCTGCGCGGGGAATCCCCCGGGCAGCGTGGTCACGAAGCGACCGATCTTGTTCGACATCACCACCGGAATGCCGAGGGCTTTCGCGGTGGAACCGGTACCGAGGCGCAGCGCGTTCTTCATGATCTCCACGTCGCGCTCGGGCAGCGGGTTCTTCATCCCGAACGGCGCGGCGGAGAACGGGCGCAGCCACAGATCGATGCCCGCGCTGTGCAATTCGAGATAGCGGTCGTACAAGCCGTTCTCGAAGCAGATGCTGACGCCGATCCGCCCGATCGGCGTGTCGAACCAGTGCGGATCGGAGCCGGCAGTGAAGAAATACGCTTCGAAAGACGCCGGCGGACTCTTCCGGACCCGCGCGACGACCTCGCCGCCCGGACCCGTCATCGCGAAAGTGTTGTAGAAATGCTCTCCCTCGGCTTCGAGAAAGGTGGTGCCCAGATAGATATCGAGACGTTGGGACAGGTCGCGCATCCAGCGCGTGGTCGGCCCGTCGAAAGGCTCCCCGGATTCCCAGATCGCCTCCTCCAGCACGTAACCACCGGGCATCAGCTCGGGCAGAAGCACCAACTCGGCCCCTTGGCGCACCGCCTGTTCGACGTGCCCGCGAGCCTTCGCGAGGTTGGCTTCGCGATCGTTGAGTGCGGACGCCATCTGCACGGTGGCCACAATCAGGGTTTTCGGTTCCATTTGGGTGTTCTCCATGAACGATTGCATTTCTGGGGTCGAGCGCGTCCGCGACGCTGTCCCGCGAGGGAACGCCGATCGGTATTCGCGAACTGTTTTTCGAGCGTGCTTTTTCGGAGCGTGGCGACAGCGATCGCGCTGCGCCGTTTCCGACGCAACTCCGGTCAATACGCAGTCATCGGCATCATCCTTGGTTTGGCTTTGCGTCTTCGGTCGACATCATGCGGAACACGGCCGATCGGCATGCGCAGGGAAACCGCACCGCTCGAAGCGGCGATCGCATGTTCTGCGGCGAGTGGGAACGAAACATGCAGGCTTCCTGCCTGAGCGGTCGCAAGTCGGCGTGCCTGCGATCACATCGCAGCGGGCGCAGCCGCGCCCTCTGCGTCCACCGGTCCGATGAAGGCTGCGATCAACGTCGCCGCACATGGCATCGATTTTCCGGCGGAGATCGCGCCCGATACCGACGGGCGCGAACAATCCTGCGACCCGCAAGTTCGCAGAAAGCATCAACGCAGGCAATAGGCGGAAAGTGCGGATATGCGTGCGGAATGATGACCCCGATCACACCACCGAAAAACCGTTCAAACTGCAGTCAGCACCCGACGCATCGCGCGATCTCGCAGCGGTTCCGATCAGGGTTTCATCCACAGCGCAACCGCGAGCCCGACGAACACGCTCATCCCGACCCAGTGATTGTTGAGAAACGCCCGGAAACAATCGCCGCGTTCGCGATTTCGCCCGATGACGAACTGATGGATCACCAGCGCCAGCGCGACGCCGCAGCCCGCCCAGTAAGCCACCCCGAGTCCCGCCTGCCGGCCGACGAACCACAGGCCGAGGAAGAACAGCGTGTACAGCACGCCCAGCGCGACCAGATCCAGGTCGCCGAACAGGATCGCGGTGGATTTCGAACCCGCGCGCAGATCGTCCTCGCGATCGACCATCGCGTACCAGGTGTCGTAGGCGGTGGTCCAGAACAGATTTGCGACGTACAGCACCCAGGCGATCGGCGGCACCTCGCCGCGCACCGCCGCGAAGGCCATCGGGATGCCCCAGCCGAAGGCGAGACCCAGATAGACCTGCGGCAGATAGGTGTAACGCTTGAGGTAGGGATAGGTCGCGGCCAGGAACACCCCGGCCACGCTCATCCAGATCGTCAGCCGGTTCATCGTCAGCACCAGCGCGAACGCCACCAGCATCAGCACCGCGAACAGCGCCAGCACCTCGCGCCCGCGCACCGCCCCGCTGGCCAGCGGCCGCCCGCGGGTGCGCTCGACCTGCGGGTCCAGCCAGCGGTCCGCGTAGTCGTTGATGACGCAGCCGGCCGAGCGGGTCAGCCACACGCCCAGCGAGAACACCACCAGCGTCCACCACGGCGGCACCCCCTCCGCCGCCAGCCACAGCCCCCACCAGGTCGGCCACAGCAGCAGCAGCCACCCGATCGGACGATCGCCGCGGACCAGCGCCCAGTACAGGCGCAACCGCTGCTGCCAGACGGGCGGATCGGCGGAAATGTCGGAGGATTCGCGCATCGCAGGGTCGTGAAAACGGGGGAGACTCGCGCCGGCGGCCCGAATCGGGGAGAATACCCGCCACGCGCCTGTAGCTCAGCCGGATAGAGTAGCGGCTTCCGAAGCCGTTGGTCGGGGGTTCGAATCCCTCCAGGCGCGCCACATAGTACACCCGGGGCATCCCCAACCGTCCCGGATGCAACAGAAAGCCCGCACAACGCGGGCTTTTTTGTCCCTTGCGATCCCGGAGGGTGCCCTTGCATCCCCGCCAAAAGCGAGTAAGCCTGTGAGTACAAAGGCCCCATCCTGCGGGGCGTACTCACTACCGGCGTACTCACATGCTGACCGATACCAAGCTGCGCACGTTGAAGGCGAAAGCGAAGCTCTACCGCGTCGCCGATACCAACGGCCTGTGCATCGAAGTGCGCACCAACGGTTCCCGCGTCTGGCGGTATCGCTACCGCTACGCGGGCAAAGCCAGCATGGTCGGTCTGGGCGAATACCCGGCCGTGTCACTCGCCGAAGCGCGCGCCGAGCGCGACCGGCTGCGCGTGCTGGTGAAGGGTGGCGGCAACCCGGCGCACGTCGCCCGGGTCGAACGTGCGGCCAAGCTGGAGCATGCCGAGACCACCTTCGCCGCCGTCGCCGCGGAGTTGCTGGCGAAGCGTGCGAAGGAAGGTCTGAGCCCCGGCACGGTGGCCCGTGAGCGGCGATTGATCGAAAAGGACTTGGCCCGCATCGGCGGTCTGCCAGTGGCCGACGTGACCGCGCCGGCCCTGCTGTCTGCCCTGCGCAAGATCGAACAGCGCGGCGTGATCGAGACCGCACACCGCGCCCGCGGGCTCGCCGGGCAGGTGTTCCGCTACGCCATTGCCACCGGTCGGGCGCGCAGCAACCCCGCCGCCGATCTGGCCGGTGCGCTGGAATCTCCGCAGGTGCGGCACTTCGCCAGCGTCACGGAACCCGCGCGGGTGGGCGAACTGCTGCGCACGATCCGCAGCTACCGGGGCAGTCCGGTGACGGTCGCCGCCCTGAATCTGGCGCCGCTGGTATTCGCCCGTCCGGGCGAACTGCGGACGGCCCGCTGGGCCGATATCGACCTCGACGCCGCCGAATGGCGCTACACCGCTACCAAGACCGGCACCCCGCATATCGTCCCGCTGTCCTCGCAAGCCGTCGCGATCCTGCGCGACCTGCATCCGCTCACCGGGCGCGGCGAGTACGTCTTTCCCGGCGTCCGCAGCCTGCGGCGTCCGATGAGCGAGAACACGATCAACGCCGCCCTGCGATACATGGGCATCGATCGCGACACCATGACCGGCCACGGCTTCCGCGCGATGGCGCGGACGATTCTGGACGAAGTGCTGGGCTTCCGGCCGGACTACATCGAACACCAACTGGCGCACGCCGTCCGCGACCCGAACGGCCGCGCCTACAACCGCACCGCCCATCTGCCCGAACGCCGCAAGATGATGCAGGCATGGGCGGACTATCTGGACCAGTTACGCGAAGGGGGCAACGTCGTGCCCCTGCGACAAGCATCCGGCGCGAGCCGGTGACCAGCGGACGGCCGGGGTGCGCGAACACCCCGGCCGCCCTCACCACAACCGTTCAGCGAGGAACGACCATGGCTAAGACCACTCTAGCAGGCTCCAGAAAGCGCCACAGCGCGCGCCGTAACGCTTCGGGGCCTCGCCCCCGCCCCCGGGCCGAGACGGCCCCTGTCGCGTTCCGTGCGATCCCTGCGGAGGGTCGGCACCTGTTGGCCGTAGCCGAGGGGATCGATTGCGCCACCGCCTGCCGGGAAGCGGCTGACTTGGAAGACGCCGTGCGGCGCCTGTTGGGCGGATCGATCGAAGCCGGAACAGACGGCAGCGCCGCTTATCTATGCGAATTCGCGTTGGAGACGGCGCGGGCGCTGCGAGAGGCAAGTATGCACAGCCAATAGCCATCCGCACTTGATCTCGTCGGTTATAGGCTTAGCTACCGGCGGGTCATTGAAAGGATGCGGTATTTACCGCGGAAAATTTTCAGCCGGGGAGTTTAGCGTGAGCGATTCCGAAAACGATACGCCCGACAAATTGACGCGACGCATCCGCCGGGACGGGTCAGTAGAACCTCTCTCGCTTGAAGATCAATGGCAGCAGATGGAGAAATGGCGCAGGTTTCTGGAAACCAAAAGAGGCGAGCCAGATTCGACTTTGGCCAGCTTGATCAATGCATGGGAATCAATGGATGCAGAGTTCAACCCGAACAACGAATGGAATATTGAGCGAGGCGAAAAGATAAGACACAATTCAGGCTCTGCGCTAGGCGCAATGGCTCACTTTCTGGAAATGGGCCTGTACCCGCCTCCGGAACTATTGCTGACAATAACGGATTGCTGGTACTGCTACGTTGAGAGCGCTGGACACATCTCGCTGGATGAAGCTTTTCTAGGAAAACCGAAGAAATCCTCTGGAAATTACGCCAAACAGCGGCGCACTGAATTTAGAAAATTTCGAATCACTTTTGACTTCATTCAACTATTGAAGGAAGGAAAATCTCGAATTGAAGCCGCGGAGATAGTTTCACAACGACTAGGAGGGAAGCCGGACGCGGACAGCGTCTTGCGGCTACTGAGAGGAATAGGACCGGGATCGTTTG
>JBIJBH010000384.1:0-4119 GCA_044345315.1 Lysobacteraceae bacterium | reverse complement strand
CTCGACGTAGCGGAAGCGCTCCAGCGCCGCCGCCGGCACATCGCCGCCGATCTCCAGCGCGATCGCGCCGTCGGCGCCGGTCACCGGCTGATTGCGGCGGGCCACGATCTGGCCGGTGGCCGAGTGATACAGACGGAAACGCCCGGCGCTGTCGACCTGCGGCCAGCGGATGCGGTCGCGGGTCAGCCACACCGCGCGCGCGTCGGTGGTGGAGACGCGGCGGGTGTCGGGCGTGGAATAGAACACGCGCGCTTCGCCGCCGACCAGCCAGATGTGGCCGACGCGGTTCTGCACCGTCACCGCGCCGAACGGCACGCGGATGTTGTCGTTCCAGCCGTCCTTGTTGTTGACGCCGCCGTTGGGATTGGACGGCATGCCGTGGATGATGAACTCCACGTCGTTGCGGCTGCCGCCGGCGCTCGGGTTACGCACCGGCAGATCGAACACGATCTCGTTCGCGCCCTGCGTCGCATAGCCGGGCATCGCCGACAGCGGCACCGGATTGCCCCACTGGTCGAGGGTCAGGCCCTGCAGACGGTTTGGATCGATTCCGCTGCTCGGCCACAGGTGCAGGCCCCACTGCGAGAAATCGCCGTCGAAGCGCTTGTAGTGCACGCGCAGGGTGTCGATGTCGGGCGTGGTGCCGACCGGATTGCTGCGGTAGATCGTGCTGTCGCCCGAGCGCAGCCAGAGTTCGTTGCCGTCGCCGAATTTCCAGATCCGGTCGACGCCGGGATCGCCGCCCTGATTCGGCGGATGCACGATGAAGCCGAAGCCGGCCGCGGCCGGATGGGTGAAGGCGGTCGCGCGGATGTCGAAGTACGCGCCCTGCGCATCGATGCCCGAGCGCACCAGCGGCTCGCCCCAGGTCACGCCCGGATAATCGGCGACGTACTGACCGGCCTCGTTGACCTGCCACAGATGCAGGCCCCAGTCGGCGTAGTTGCCGTCCGGGCGGTAGTAGTGGACGCGCACGTCGATCGGCGCGCCTTCGCGCGGCACGACCGGCACCGGATGCAGCACGGTGTTGGGCTCGGGCGCGGCGCAGATGCCGCCGGGCGCCACCGCCGCTTCAGCGCGCGGACCGGTGTCGGCCCAGGCGTCGATCGCCGCCGGCGTCGCCGCCACGGGCGCATCGCGCAGCGGCAGATCGCAGGCCGCCAGCAGCAGTGTCAAGAGAAACATCGAGATCGCCGGCAGCCAACCGCCGCGGCGTTGAGACAATATGCGCATCCTGGCCTCCCTGGGCTTTTCGAAACTCGAGCGCTTCGCATCGAGCGTTGGCCATCGCGTCAGGCGTGCTGCATTGCAGCAAAAAACGCCCCGAAAACACGGCAAAAACAAAACGCACGCGACGGCGGCGTGCACTCTCCCCGATCCGTCCCGGCGCCACAAGGCAAAGCGCCGGTTTCTGAAATCGTATTCCCGTGAATACGTATTCCGCGTGCGGCGTCGAAACGCAAGGATTTGGCCCGTGCGGGCTTTCGGGCCTCGCCGAGATCGATGAACGCCGACGGCACCGCGTCGGTCAGCCACACGTCATGGCTCGACTGATGAAACATGTGCCCGGCCGCGGCCATCGCGGCGGCCTGCAACCCCGGGACCACCGGGAGGCTCAGGAACTTGCTGGCGGCCACGACATCGTCCATGTCCCGGGATTCCATTCGACGCCTCCGCCCCCGGCGCCGCGTCCGCGGCCTCGCCCTCGCCCCGCTGCGGCAACCTCTCCGAAACGCGGCCGCAGTCGCAAAAACGACGGATCGAGGTCGTATCCTGATAGTCTCCAAAGACAGATTGAGGAGCGATCGGCAATGCGTTCAGCGTGGGCATGCATGGGAATCGCGGTGGTCGTGCTGGCGACGGCCTGCGGGAAGTCCGACGACGAGGCCAAGCGGCCGCTGCTGCCGGTACCGCAGTGCGCAGGCGTTTCCGAGGAAGGCGCCCAGGCATTCGGACGGCTGGTGCATGCCATGGACCGCACCGGCGAGCTGGCCGCGGTGGTGGAGGCCTTCCGTGGTCACCGTCAGGTTCTGGAAAAGGCGCTGGCGGCGAAGGATCCGACCCTGCCGCAGCGGCTCAAGCCGGTGCTCGACAAGCATTTCTCCGACGAGGCCCTGCGCACCCGCGCCGCCTGCATGATGGCGCCGCTGGCCGGTCAACGCGGGGTCGCGGTGCTCGACGAATGGTCGCGCAAGCCGGCCAAGCGCGCGGTCAGCAATGCGATCTGGACCCGCACACCCACGCCCTCGGAGGAGCCCGACGAGCCGATGACCAACGAGCGTCGGACCAGGCTGCGCGATATCGCCACCGCGATCGCGCTGCAGCAGGTCCAGGCGAACATCGACGTGGTCGCCGGCGGCGAAGCCACCGGTCTGGTCGCCGCGCTGGACACACCGCTGTCGCAACTGGCGCCGGCGACGCCGAAATCCGCTGTCGCGCTGGATCGCGTGCTCGATCAATGGCTGATCCCGGCGCTGGCCAAGACCCCCGACGACGATCTCGACGAATTCCTCGGCTTCGCCGAAAGCCCGTTCGGTTCGGATTACTACGCGGCCGTGGCGTCGGCCTTCGATTTCCGCAGCGGCGAGTGGTACGCCCGCCTGTACGAGGAACTGCGCGACGGTTCCGCGACCGGCGAAATGGCCGCCGGGATGCCGGGCAAGGACGCGGTGATCGCCGAGGCGCGTCAGCTGCTGCGCAACGACGCCAGCCCGCAGGCCGCCGCCGCCGCGCTCGCCCGCCTGCTGCAGGTCGAGCGCATCGACCCGCGCAATCCGGAAGTGCATGTGCTGCTGTCCGAGGCCCTGATCCGGAGCGCGCCGATTCCGCCGCCGGCGGCGGGCGAACTCCGCGCTGTGGTCGAGACGCCCAACTACGCGACCGCCGAGAAACATCTGCTCAAGGCGCTGGAGCTGGCACCGGAGAACGCCGACGCGCACATGTGGCTGGGCAAGCTGCGCTGGCTGCAGGGCCGCGACCAGGATGCGATGACCTCCTACCAGCGCGCAGGCGAACTCGCGCCGGAGCATCCGCTGCTCGATCTGAATCTGGGCGACGTGTTCTTCACCGGGCGCGACTACGCCAAGGCCTCGCGTTTCTATCTCGCCGCCACCGCGAAGCCGGAAGGTCAGCCGTTCGTGCACTACACCGCGATGGCGCATCTGCAGATCGCGCTGCGTCGCGGCAACCGCATCGCCGATTATCCGCGCCATGCCGACGCCTATCTCGCGCGCCATCCGGAGGCCTGGGGCGTGCGCCTGGATTACGCCGACTACCTGATCAGCACCGATGCGCGCGCCGACCGGGTGCTCGCGGTGGCCGAGCCGGTGCCGGACGCCTGGCTGCCGCAGCGCAAGTTCCCGGTGGTGTCGGCCGCGCTGGTGCGCAAGGCGTCCGAGCAGCGCAGCAAGAAGACCCGCGAACCGATCGGCGTCAGTCTGGCCGCGCTGCGCCGGGCGATCTCGCTCAATCCTGATCCGAGCACGCTGGCCGAAGCGGTCTGCCGCGCCGACGTGGACGTGGAGCTCGCCGAATTCACCCTCCAGAACGCCCCCCAGCCCAAGGAGGTCGCCAACGCGATGGCGATCTGCGGCCTGCGCTGGCAGCGTCACGAGGTCATGCGCGCGGGAACGTCCAACGGCGATGCGGCCGCGCTGAGCCTGCCGCGGCCCGAGCTCAACGGCGATACCCCCCTGTGCTACGCCGCCGCCACCGTCAACGTGCGCGGCTTCAATTCGCTGGCGAGAATGTCGGTCAATCCCGCGCAGAAGTGCAACGACGGCAACCTGATCTCCGAACGTCTGTCGCGCATGGCCTACGGCGGCGGCAACGACATCCGGGACATGCAGAACATCCTGAAGCGGCAGTACCGCAGGCCCTGAGGCCGTGTCCATGCGACGGCGGCGCCTGCGACCCGCAGGACGCCGCCGGGATCGGCGCGCGACGGTGTGCGCGCTGCGATCAGCGTCGCTTGAGAGCCTTCGCGATCACCCTTCCGCGATCAGCGCATCGCGGCGGGAAGGTTTTGCGGCCTTCCCCTTTCGCGCGATGCAGTGATCGCGACCGCCGGCCGCGGAGCGGATCGTCGATCCGCTCCCCGTTGCGCGCCTCAGCGCTGCG
>JBIJBH010000304.1:0-5130 GCA_044345315.1 Lysobacteraceae bacterium | reverse complement strand
TGGCGTCGCTGTAGACGTTGGCGATGGCGTTCAGCGTGTAGCGCTGCCCCTCCTTGAGGCCGAGTTCGAGATTGAGCGCGTACGCGCGGTCCAGATCGGCGATCGCCTCGTCGTAGCGGCCGTGGTAGTGCCGGCTCTCGCCGCGCAGGGCGAGGGCGTCGGCGAGCAGGGCGCGGTCGCCGGCGCGATCGGCCTGTGCCACCGCGGTCTCGAACTCCAGCGCCGCCTCCGCGGGCTTGCCCTGCAGGTCCAGGGCATAGCCGCGGCAGGTGCGGAACCCGGCCAGCGCCGGGGCATCGCCGGTATCGGCGGCGAGCGCCAGACCGGCATCCGCCTCGGCCAGGCCGCTGCGCGGATCCACCAGGGCGGCGACATCGCAGCGCTCGATCCGGGCCCGGCGCAGCAGCTCGGGGTCGCCGGACTTGTCGGCCAGATCGACGGCCCGGCGGACCAGGCTCAGCGCGCGTCGCGGATCGACTTCGACCTCGGCCTCGACCCTGGCGAGGAGGGCCCTGGCCTCGGCCGCGGGGTCGGGCGCGGTCTGCGCGAACGCATGCACGGCCGTCAGGATCGTGGCGAGCCCGAGCAGCAGCGCCCACGACCGGCGTCGCCCGAACGGCGGCAGGGTGGCGGAATCAGCGGGATTCGACAGGCCAGGCATCGGCGGAACGCGCCTCAAGGGCCGGATCCCGCGCCGGCACGGCGTGTCGGATCGACGCATCGACGGACGGACCGCCTTGCGGCGTCCTGCATTCGGATCATGGTTCCGCCCCCCGCGGACTGTGTCATGGCATACGGCCGATCCATCGCCCCGCCGGCAGGGGCGGGATTCTAGTCCGCTGCAGCCCCGAAATATGGGCGCTGCATCGCGGTCCATCGCCGGATTCATGCACGACTCACCTCCCGTGACGCCGATACGCCATGGAAGGCCATGATGCGCCCATCCGCGGACTACGGGCGGAGGGAGGCGGTGCGACAGGGGCTTTCCGACGGACGGTCGACCCGCACGGGGTCGCGGACAGGCCGTCGGGATGGGGGAGAAGCGATCCGCCGGCAGCGCTACCGGCGTCTCGTCGGCATTTCGGGGGTGCGAAGAAGATCGGCCGTGCGGCCGCAGCGGGCAAGCCCCGCCGGCGCTGGCCGGCGGGGCGCGGAACGGCTCAGCGCATCCACATCCGCGCGGTGCGCGCGGGGATGCTGAAGGTGTAGTTGCCGCTGCCGATGTTGACCACGCTGCCCGAGCCCAGAGTGTCGGTGTAGTTGGTGTACCACCACAGCACGCTGTTGTTCATGTTGACCGAGGCGTTGACCGTGCTGCCGCACTTGTTGATGCCGACGATGCCCTGACTGCCGCGACGGAAAATGATGTGGCAACTGCCGTGCGAGAGCACCTGCATGTCGCTGCCCTGCACGGTGTTGTGGAAGCGGATCATGCCCTTGATGTCGGCGCGGTCGTAGTAGTTGACCCAGCGGTTGTCGCCGCTCTCGTTGTTGTCCGAGTAGATCATCGGCACGCCGCCGTTGCGGCCGAGAATGTAGGCGTTGGCCAGCTTCTCGTCGGTCGGGTCCATGATCGCGTAGCGGAAGCCGCTGTTGTTCGGGATGTCGTGGGTGACGGTGAAGGTGACCGCGCGCGAGGGCTGGAGGGCCTGGCCGACGGACAGCGGATCGACCAGTTGGCTCATGCTGCCGCCGAACGAGAACGCGCCGCGGATGGTGTTGAACAGCGGGAAGTCGTAGGCGCCGTGATCGGTGCCGGACAGATAGGGCGCGAGGAAGCGGTCGTACTCGATCTCGCCGGCGCCGCCGCCGGTGATGATCTCGCCGAACACGTGCATGCCGCTCTTGATGTCGGCGGTCAGCACCGCGTTCATGTGGCTGTTGGGCATGTGCTTGGCGGCGTCGATGCGGAAACCCTTCACCCCGATCGCCTTGAGCTGGCGCAGATACTCCTGCTGCTGCGAGACGACCCAGCTGTTGGCGACCAGGTCCGGCAAACCCGGATCGCTGCCGCCGCCGCACAGACGCCAGTTCTGCACCTGCCAGACGTTGGTGTAATCGCTGATGCACGAGGCCGGGCCGAAATCGCCGGCGCCGAGGAAATTGTTCGAGAGATTGCCGAACAGGCGGATGCCGTTGTAGTAGCTGCTGTTCGAGGCGTAGGTGGACAGGATCGCGGAGCCGGGATAGTTGAGATCCGGCCGCTTCCAGGCCTCGTTGGCCATGTGGTTGAGGATCACGTCGGCGTAGACGCGGATGCCGCGCGCATTCAGCGCCTGGACCATGTTGCGGAAGGCGGTGGTGTCGCCGAGCGGATGGTGGATCACCCGGTAATCCTGCGGCTGATAGCGCGCCCACCATTGACTACCTTCCGACTTGTAGGCCGGCGCGACCAGCACGATGCGATAGCCGGCGGCCTGGATCTGTGCGGCGCGCGCCTGCACGGTCGAATAGGGCCAGTTGAACGCGTGCAGGATGACATCCGCCTGGGCGTTGCCGACGACGGCGGAGAGCAGCAGCAGCGCAGTCAGGCGGAGTCCGCCCTTGCGCTTGCGGCGCGGCGTCTCGGATGCGGAGGACATGGCTGCGGACGACTTCGATAAGGACGGCATGATCGGTTTCCTCGATTGAATGGCGGAGCCCGCGTTTTCGCGGGACGAACGTTCCCTGCCCCGTCCGCGAACGGACGAGCCTCGACTCTGCACTGCTGGGCGGCCGGCCCCTGCTCCAGGCCTCGTCGCGCATCGCGCACGACCGCGGAGGATGCTAGGGCCGTATCGCACTGCAGCATGACCGGCTGCATTCGTATTCAGCGCAAAACGAACGCGTGCGCTTGCGGAGCGCGTCGCGCAGCGGCGCATCGATTCAAACAATCTTCAGCATGCTCGGCGACGCCCCATCTCTTCGCGGCTGACGACCGCGATCGCAATCACGGAATCGCCACGATCGGCGCTGCGAGCGTTCGCATGTCCGCGGAGAGTCCGGAAGCCGCAGCCTTCAATCCAGCGCCGGCCACTCCCGCGGGTCCAGCGTCTCCCGATAGCCGTGCCACGCGGCGTAGGCCAGCCACGGCATCAGCAGGCCGAGCCCGAGCAGCGCCGTGGCGAAGCCGATCGCGGTGATCACGACGATGATCCCCGCCCACAGCAGCATCACCGGTTTGTTGCGCAGCACCGCGTTGATGCTGGAGACGCCGGCGGTGATCATGTCGACTTCGCGGTCGGCGATCATCGGCAGCGAGAACGCGGCGATCGCGAAGGTGATCGCGGCGAACACCGAGCCGACCGCGGAACCGATCGCGAGGAACTCCCACAGCGCCCAGGGGTTGGCATCGTCGATCGGGAAGAATGCGCCCACCATCATGCCGGCGCGCGACCACACCAGTACGATCACGCCCTGCGCCAGCGCGAACACGCCGGCCTGACCCACGACCCGTCGCGCGAGCACGAAGGAATCGGCAAGCCGCGGCCGACGGCCGCGCTCGAGCGCGCGGCTGACGCAGTACAGGCCGACGCAGATCAAGGGCGCGACGAACACGAAGCCCGACAGCAGCGTGGCCAACAGCGCGAAACGGCCGAGCTGCCAGGCCAGCAGCGAGATGCCGGCGCTGACCGCGACGATCGCGACTCCGAACAGCGCGCTCAGCCCGGGCGCGGCGCGCAGATCGCGCCAGCCGGCGCGCAGCCAGCGCCAGGGCGCATCGAAGCCCAGCGTCGCGCATGGCACGACGAAGGGACGTGCGGGCGAAGCTTCGCCGTCGTCCCCGGATCCACCGCGGTCGGCCGCACTGCGGTCCGGGGCAGTGGCGTCGTCGGGCGCGGGGTCGGTCTGCGGAGCCATCGGCTGCACGGCATGCGGGCGGCGAGGGATTCATGCTAGCAGGGTCGCGCACATGGGCGCGTGCGGCCGCGACAGGCGGCGAAAGCCGTGGCAGGATCGTCGCGCACCCATCGCAGCGATCGCGCATGACCGCAGAGCCCGGCCCCATCGATTCCGAAGCGCTCGCCGCCCGCGCCCATGCGGCCTTCGCTCACGGCGATCTGGCCGCGGCCGCTCGCGACTTCGATGCGCTCGCGGCGCGGGCGCCGACCGATGCGCACTGCGCCCGGATGCAGGGCGAGGTGCGCAAGTACCTGCGCGACTGGCCGGAATCGCTCGAACGCAGTCTGCATGCCCTGTCGCTGGATGCGACGGGGACATCGGACGATGCGGTCACGCACCCTGACGCGCACTGGAACGCCGGCATCGCCGCGACCGCCGTCGGCGACTGGGACGAAGCGCGCCGGCAATGGGCCGCCTGCGGGATCGCGCTGCCGCCGGGCGACGGGCCGATCGCCGACCGCTTCGGCGTGGCCGCGCTGCGCCTGGAACCCTGGGGCCGCGCGGCGACGGTGTTCGCGCGCCGGATCGATCCGGTGCGCGCGCAGTTGATCGGCGTGCCGCCGTCGGAATGCGGCTACCGCTACGGCGACATCCTGCTGCACGACTGCGTGCCGCTGGGCGAACGCCGCTTCCTGCAGAGCCGGGTGCCGATCTACGCCGCGCTGCAGCGCCTCATCGTCTCGGAATATCCGGGTTTCGCCGCGACGGTGGTCTGCCGGACACAGTCGGACCTCGATGCGCTGCTGACGATGCGCGTGCCCGGCATCGCCTACGCCGAGGACTGGACCGCAGCGGATGCGCGCGACGACGCGGCGCAACAGCGGATGCGGCACCGGATCGGCATCGCCGCGCAGAGCCGGCGTTCGGTGCTGCGCCTGATCGAACGCTGGCGCGAGGACGGCGACGGCCGGTTCTGCGAAGGCATCGAGGGCGGCGAGCACGTGCTTTCCGATCCGCCCGCGAGTGGCGCCGCGTGGTGGCGGATGATCGAGCCGTGACGACGCTGACGCCTCCCCACGTTTCTCTTCAGTAGCTCAATGACTTGAGCCGATTTGACAGTGCCCTGTCATCTCGAGCCATCACCGAGGGGCCCGCTTTTGACCGGCTCGAAAGCGGCGACCTCCGAGGCTTCCCTCTCGGCCTTGGGTTTCGCTCGCTGCCGCGAGCGAGCCACCTTTCTTTGCTTGTGCCACTACTGTCCGGTAAAACCTCACCGATTTCGAAGTAAGCGCCTGTTTTTATTGGCTA
>JBIJBH010000303.1:0-5131 GCA_044345315.1 Lysobacteraceae bacterium | reverse complement strand
ACCAGTTCGACGCCGAGCTGCAGCGCAAGACCATCCGCCAGGTCGCGACCGAACTGCGCAACGGCCAGCTGCGGGCGGACGCCGGGCAGTGAACGCCGCCGGCATCCAGCGCGACGGCGAGACCCTGCGCTTCAGCGGCGCCCTGCTGCGCGTCAATGCGGCCGCCGCCTGGACGCGCTTCGGCGCCGAGATCGGTGGCGGCGCCCGCCGCTTCGATCTGGATGCGGTCGAATCGATCGACAGCGCCGGTCTGGCCCTCCTGTCGCTGCTGGCCACGCGCTGCGGCGGCGTCGAGGTCTCCGGCGATCCGCCCGGCTTCGCCGAGCTGCGCCGCGCCTATCGGCTCGGCGCCGACCTCACCTTCGCCCGCGACTGAGCGCCCGTCGCAGGCCTTCCCCCATTCGCCACGGCCGACAGACTGCCGCCATGACCCTCCTCCCCTCGCCGTCCTTCTCCCGGTTCCGCCTGCGGCTGCTGCTGCCCGCCGCGCTGCTGCTCGCCAGCGGCTGCGCGCACCAGGCCGCACTGCAAACACCGCCGCCCGCGGCCGAGGTCGTCGCCCCGCAGATCGCCGCGCAGACCGGGACCGCGCCCGGCGCCGAGATCGCGGCAGTCGCGGACGCCGGTGCCGCGTCCGCCGCGGGAACCGTCGAACAGACCGCCGCCACCGAGGCGACCGCGACCGACCCCGCGCCTGCCGATGCCTCGGGCGTCGAGCCGGCCGAACAGGATTTCGCGACGCTCTACGGCGTCGAGCCGCCCGCACCATACGATCCAATCGCCGATGCGACCCTGCCGCCGCCTGCGGTGATGCCGCAAAGCTACGACCCGTGGGAAAAGTTCAACCGCCGCATGCACCGCTTCAACAACGCGGTCGACCGCCGGGTGGCGAAGCCGCTGGCCCAGGTCTACACCCGGACGGTGCCGCGACCGGTACGGCTGGGCGTGGGCAATTTCTTCAACAACCTCGGTCAACCGGTCAGCGCGCTCAACGCACTGCTGCAGGGCAAACCCAAACAGGCCGGGCAGTCGGCCGGCCGCTTCCTGCTCAACAGCACGATCGGGGTCGGCGGGCTGTTCGATCCCGCGACCAGGGCGAAGATCCCCAACCGCAGCGAGGATTTCGGGCAGACGCTGGCGGTCTGGGGCTGGAAGACCTCGCGCTACGTCGAACTGCCGCTGTTCGGTCCGCGCACCCTGCGCGATGTCTTTGGCATGGCCGCCGATTCGCCGCTGTCGCCGCTGCGCCAGATCGAGGAGGATCGCATCCGCGTGTTCCTGCAGGGGCTGCAGCTGGTGGACCTGCGTTCGCAGCTGCTGTCCACCGACAGCTTCCGCGACGGCGCCGCCGACGATTACGCGCTGGTCCGCGACGCCTGGATGCAGCGCCGCAACTATCAGATCGCCGGCGACCGCAAGGGCGCGGAGGATCAGACCTTGCCGGATTATCTGCTGGAAGAACAGGGCGATCCGACGATCCCGGTCGACGCGATGCCGATGCCGGACGCGCCGTGATCGGCATCGGCAAGACCTGATCGTCGCTCACACCTCCGGCGCGTCGCCGCCGCCGTCATCGCCGACCTCGCCCAGCAGTTGCTGGGCCTCGGCGCCGGGTAGGGCTTCGACCTCGCGCAGCTTGCCGCTCAGTACCCGCGTCCGCGTCTGGGTGGCCTCAGTTTTATTGTTTTACCATGGGCACGCGGATCCGCGTACCGCGCCAGAATACGGCCCGCGCGGAGCAATAGTCGCAAACCAAATCACCTGCAAGGGAGCCTCCGGATGACGCCTATGGATTCCTACTTGCCATGGACGATAGCTTGTCTCGCCGTGGTCTGCACAGCCGTCATTTTGGCAATGGCATATATTGGATCGAGGCGGCAACGCGCCGAAATCGATGCGTTGCGCGAGAAAGCCGCGCGCCTACCAGATGCTACCGAGCGCGCTGTTCGTGCAGAAGCCGAGTCGGCAGAAAGGCTTCATTTGTTGAATGACGTGTCTTCGAGATATGCCGCACTACAAGCGCGCGAAGAAGCGACGCGCGTTTTTTTGAACAAACTGAACGCTGATCTGTCAACAGAACAGAATACTGTTTCCGGGTTGCGGCACGAATTAGATCTGTCGCGGAGTCGTCTATCAGATATCGAAGCGAATCTCCGTTCGACTCATTCCATGCTTACGGAGCTGCGGGAACAGAGCGATGGCCTGAGATCAACTAACGATCAACTCAATGCACGGGTAGCTCAGCTATCTAAAGAAGTCGCGCAAGCAGAGGCACAACGAGACGCAGCCATATCACTGCAAGAACGCACTCATCATTTTCTTAACGAAGCACAATCTGCACTGCGCGTTTCGTTCACCGAGGCTGCAAGCAAAGTGTTCGATGAAAAATCTCTTTCTCTTGAGAAAAGAATCGCAGACTCCGCAGTCGCTTCAAAGGACGGCTTGCAGACAACCTTACAGCCATTTGCTGAAATCATCGCAAAGTTCCAACAGCGACTAGAGACGATTACTACCGAAAATACAACGGCCCGCTCCGAACTGTCCGGCAAGATCGACGCACTCGTAAATCTGAATCAGAACATGGCTGAAGCTGCCGATTCTTTGACAAAAGCACTAAAAGGCAACGCTAAAATACGCGGCGACTGGGGTGAAATGGTACTGGACAGCGTGCTTGCCGCCTCTGGCTTGAAAGAAGGCATCAACTACGTGCGTCAACGATCTGAGCGCGACGAAGAAACCGGAAACCTGCAACGGCCAGACGTTGTTGTCCTTCTGCCAGAAGCGAGAAAAGTTATTCTTGACTCCAAAGTTAGTTTCGACGCGTGGAGAGATGCCGTCAACACTGACGATCCCGTCTTGCAAAGTGCTGCGTTAAATAGGCACGTCTCAGCACTGCGCACCCATGTTAATCAACTCGCCGAAAAGAATTACCCAGCGCTGTATCCCGGCGAGGCGCTAGAGATCACGATTGCATTCGTGCCGATTGAGGCGGCGCTTTCAAAAGCATTAGAAATTAGCCCAAACCTGCAGTTAGAAGCCTTTCGAAAAGGCATTGCCTTCGCGACACCAAATACATTGATGGCAATGATGCAGGTCGTAGAGCGCCTGTGGATACGCGACAAACTACAGACGCAAATAGATACTATCAGCGATGAAGCCGGCAAACTCTTGGACAGCGTATCGTCATTTCTTACGGAATTTGAGACATTGGAGCAGCATTTCAAGAAAGCTGAAAATCAGCTCAAGGGTGTTCGCTCGAAACTCGAAACATCGCCTCAGTCAGTTTTGGCACGCAGCAGGCGCCTCATAGCAGCAGGCGCAAAAGGGAAAAAGAAGATGCATGCATTACTTCTCTCGACCACAGAAAGTTATGATGCATTACCGTTGCTGAGCGAGGCTTCCGCCGCTGCCTCTGAAGACCAAAATAGCGATAGCGATGAGAAGGGGCCTGAGTAAATCCGCGTCAGCACTCGAAATTCAATTTCTTCATTCTACTGTCACTCTCTGCTGTTCATTTTGATGCTGGGAAGACACCGCTTGTAGCGGTTATCGCCGCCACAGAGCGACGAGCACGACGAGGGCTGATCGCGTTCGCGATCAGCAGCAGCAAAAAATCGGTCTCGGGCATGGCCTCAGTGCAGCCCGCGCCGGCCTGTGCTAGCGTTGCGGCCTCGCTGCGGTCGCGGACCGGGCGCCAGAATCGCGGAGTCGCAATGCAGGCCAGTCTGCTCACCACCGTGTTCCTGCCGCTGGCGCTGGGCATCATCATGTTCGGGCTCGGCCTGCATCTGCGGGTGGCCGACTTCATGCGCGTGGTGCAGATGCCGAAACCGGTGTTCGTCGGCTTGGCCGCGCAGATGCTGGTGCTGCCGCCGATCGCGTTCGCGCTGTGTCTGCTGTTCGACCTGCCGCCGCCGCTGGCGGTCGGCCTGATGCTGCTGGCCGCCTCGCCGGGGGGCGCCACCGCCAACGTGTTCAGCCATCTCGCGCGCGGCGACGTGGCGCTCAACATCACGCTGACCGCGGTCAACAGCCTGCTGTGCCTGGTCACCCTGCCGCTGATCGTGCAGTGGTCGGTGGGCCATTTCCTCGGCACCGAGGCCTACGTGCCGCCGCCGGTGCGCAAGATCGTCGAGGTCGGCGCGATCATCCTGCTGCCGGTCGCGTTCGGCATGCTGCTGCGCGCGCGCGCGCCGGGCGCGGCGGATCGGCTCGAACGCGTGGTCAAACCGCTGTCGCTGCTGGTGCTGCTGGCGCTGATCGTGTTCACCGTGATCCGCGAGTTCGACCTGCTGCGCACCCACGCCGCCAGCATCGGCGTGGTCTGCCTGCTGCTGAGCGCGCTCAGCTTCGGCATCGGCTACGGCTGCGGACGGCTGGCGAAGATCGAACCGCGGCAGGCGATCGCGATCTCGTTCGAGGTCGGCATCCACAACGGCACGCTGGCGATCTTCATCGCGCTGAACGTGCTGGCGGAGTCGGCGTACTCGATCCCGGCGGCGATCTACAGCCTGCTGATGTATTTCACCGCGGCGGCGATGCTGTGGTGGTTCCGCCGGCGCGCGCCGGCCGCGTGAGGTCGACGCGGCTCAGTCGACGACCCGGCAGAACACCGCCTTGAGATAGCGGCTTTCCGGCACATCGGTGAGCCAGGGGTGATCGGCGCCGGCGCCGGCCACCTTCAGCACCTGGACCGTGCGCCCGGCGTAGAACGCGGCGCGGCGCAGCATGTCGAGGAACTGCTCCTCGCTGACCAGTCCGGTGCAGGAGAAGGTCGCGAGCAGCCCGCCGGGCCTGACCACGCCCATCGCCAGCTTGTTCATGTCGAGGTACTTCTTCAGCGCCGGAATCACCTGTTCGCGGTCGCGGGTCATCTTCGCCGGGTCGAGGATCACCACGTCGAAACGCTCGCCGTTGCTGGCCGCGTCGCGCAGCCACGGGAAGAGGTCGGCCTGGACGAAGCGCGGGCGCACATTGTTGAGCTTCGCGTTGCCCTTCGCGATGTCGATGACGGCTTCGTCGATATCGATACCGACCACTTCCTCGGCGCCGCGCACTGCGGCGTAGACGCCGAAACCGCCGGTGTTGCAACACAGATCGAGCACGCGCTTGCCGGCGCACTGATGCGACA
>JBIJBH010000327.1:0-4716 GCA_044345315.1 Lysobacteraceae bacterium | reverse complement strand
AGACCAGCGCGCCGGTGAAGTGCACCTTCGGCGTCGACGACAGATCGTTGACGATCAGCGCGGTGCCCTGCGGCACCTTGATGTAGAAGGCCTTGAACAGGCCGACGATGCCGAGCAGCATCAGGATCACGACGCCCGCGATCATCAGCACGGGCATGAGGTTTTCGAGAGACATCTTCAGTTCTCCAATCGACGCTTGAGAATGGACTTGCGACGACCCGTCGGAGCATATTCCGGGGCGATCCCGGACCGCATCGCGAGTCGGTGCTGTTTATCGGTATCGGTGTTCGTATCGGCAGGGGTCATGCGGGCGCCCTGCCTGCAGGAAAACCTGGCGCTGCGCCGCTTCCGGCTCGGCTCTGCGGTCCTTCTCGACCAACATGCGGTTCCCGGGCTTCCGCGCCATGTCCGCGCGGCGATCGAGATGCTGCACTTCCTGATGCGTCATGGTCTTATCTCCGTTGCGGCGGGGGATGCCCTCTTCAAGGGCGTTTCGATGGCGTTTCGATGGGTCGAACAAACGAGTGCGGATTCGCTACTCAGAGCTTTTCGAACTCTGCGGCGGACGTGACCCGATAGGCGTTCTGCGCATCCAGATATTCGATCAGCACGATACGGTCGCCGCGCACGAATCGGCCCGGGGTGTCCGCGCGCACCTGCAGGATCAGGCCCGCGCCGCCGTCGTCGATTTCGGCGGTACCCGACTCGGTGGTGATTTCCGGACTGCGCACGATCGCGTAGCGGCCGAGCAGCGGACGCTGGGTCACCGGCGCATTGCGCCGGAGCATTCGGCGCACCGGCGCGAGCGCGATACGGGCCACCGGGATCGACAGCAGCAGGCCGCCGAACGCAGTCGCGGCACCGGCGAACGCGCCGATCAGGCCGCCCGGCAGATGCCGCAGCAGGTACAGATCGGCGAAGTAGCAGACGCTCCAGCCGACGATCGCGATGAACGTGATGATGACCATCACCGGAATTCCGTGCAGGCCGAATTTCAACAGCAGCCCGCCGATGCCGCCATGCGCCGCGCCGTCGGCCACCCCGTTCGCGTCGACGCCCAGATGCGCGCCGTCGCCCGGCAGCAGGCCGTCGATCGTGTCGAGTTCCAGCAGTCCGAGCGCGGACAGCAGCCAGTGCACCGACACCACCAGCAACAGCACGCTGTACACCACGGTCGGAAACGACAACACGATCTGCAGGAATGTTTCCATCGCCTTCCCCATGCATGCGACCCGGCGGTCGCCCCTTTAACTCAGATGCGACCCTTGAGCCGCGCCAGCACCGCATCCGCACCATTCGGCTCCGCGATGATTCCGGCCTCGCGCAGCTTCTTTTCGAGATCGTCCGCTGCGTTTTCGCCCTCCGGATCGACAGCGGCATCCATCCGTGCGGCGCGTGCGGCCTGGCGATGCTTGATCCGCTCCAGCGAGTCCAGTGCGGTGCGCAGCCGGCTGTCGCCGCCGGCGTGGCGATGCGCCACCGCAAGCTGCGCCCGCTGCACGGTCTCGGTCGCGCGGACCGTGTCGATCTGCTGCTTGAGCCGCTTGATGTGCGCTTCGGCCTGCGCGATCGCCTTGCGCATGTCGACGACCCGCGCGCTCAGCTCGCGTACGCGGAGATCGTCGGCGTCGCGCTCTCCCTCGAACGCGACGACCTTGGCGGCGACTTCCCGCGCCAGACCTTCGTCCGCGGCGCGCAGGGCCTTCAGCGCATAGCCTTCGTACTCCTCGACCCGCTTCGCCGAAGCGTCGCGGCGATCAAGCGCGACCTTGCAGTGCGCAAGCATCTCCGCCAGCGCATCCTTCGCGCGATGCAGCTCGGCGTCGGCGTCGCGGATCTCCTGATCGAGGATCCGCAGCGCCTGGCTGTCGGCGATCGCCTCGCCCAGTTCATGCGCACCGGCGCGGACCGCATCCACCAGCCTGCGCCAGACCGGCGCTGCGGCCGGCGCGGCACCGCTCTTTGCACGCTCGTCGCCTTGGCTGCTCATGCGACCTCCCGCAAATGGTTTTCGTAGGCTTCGGTCGCGCGGATCACGTTGTCCGCCAGGGTCTCGATCTCGAACAGCACTTCGGCCAGCGAGGACCCGGCGCTGAGCGCGCCGAACATGATGTAGACCGATTCGCCGCCCATGACTTCGATGCCGAGCGTGGACAGCGGGAACAGCTTGTGGGTGCGCAGCAGCGCTTCGTTGAAATGGGCCGGATCGCGGACCTGCGAGACGGGCCACAGCAGGGCCTCGACCACGATCTGGCGCCCGACGACGGCCATGAACAAAGGCAGATCGCCGTACTCGCGCATCTTCAGATACAGCCCGGGCTCCGCGCCTTCGATCAGCTCCACCGAGACCGCGCCCTCGCGGACCGGCTCGCAGGCCGAGAGCGCGGCGTGCAGCGCCGTCGCCGTCCACAGCGGCGCGGGACCGAGCCGCGGACCCGCGGACGCCTGCGCCGCGGCCGGCATGGCATCGACCATGGGTTCCTCCTGTGCTCCGCGGGGATGCCGCATCTGCCGCTCGATCTCGAGCAGCTCATCGGCGTATTCGGGCCGCACCCACAGCTCCTTCTTGACCAGCCCCTGCTCCCGCAGTCGATCGCGGTGGCGGCGTTGATAGAAGGCGGAGGTGCGGCGTTCCATGGCGCGACGATATTTGTCACATGTAATGATTGTCAAGAATTCACATGTGATGTTCCGACGAACGGTCGTCACCACGCAAAACCCCGGCCGGAGCCGGGGTTGGAGAAATCGGGGACACCCACTTTTCGCCCAGGGGGCCTGTCACCCGGCCATTCGGAAACCATCCGGGGAACCTCCCGGGGCACCCGATCCGTTGCCGACCACGCTCGCGACGGGCTGCGCCCGGCCACAGCGGAGAAATCGGGGACGGAGAAATCGGGGACACCCACTTTTCGGCCCAGAGGGACTGTCACCCGGCCATTCGGAAACCATCCGGGGAGCCTTCCGGGCATCCGATTCGTTGCCGACCACGCTCGCGACGGCCTGCGCCCGGCCGCAGGAGAAATCGGGGACACCCACTTTTTGTCACCCGGGAAATCGGGGAGGAAATCGGGGACACCCACTTTTGAGAAATCTGGGACACCCACTTTTCGCCCCAAGGGGTCTGTCACCCGGCCATTCGGAAACCATCCGGGGAGTCTCCCGGGGCAGCCGATTCGTCGCCGACCACACTCGCGATGGGCTGCGCCCGGCCACAGCCGCGGGCCAGCCCCCGCAAGGATGCAGACGCGAAATCTAGGACACCCACTTTCGAGAAATCTGGGAAGAAATCTGGGACACCCACTTTTCGCCCCAGGGGGCCTGTCACCCGGCCATTCGGAAACCATCCGGGGAGTCTCCCGGGGCAGCCGATTCATCGCCGACCACGCTTGCGACGGCCTGCGCCCGGCCACACCCGCGGGCCGGCGGCGGCCCCCGTCAGGCTGACGACGCGCAATAAAGAAACCCCCGGCCGGGCCGGGGGCATGCGGGTCGATCGCGATCGGCGCGGCGGGGTCAGCCCTTCGGCTGATCA
Source organism: Lysobacteraceae bacterium (assembly GCA_044345315.1). Taxonomy (GTDB): domain Bacteria; phylum Pseudomonadota; class Gammaproteobacteria; order Xanthomonadales; family Xanthomonadaceae; genus Lysobacter_I. Next base: position 1,184 of record JBIJBH010000327.1, on the reverse strand, counting down.
CCCGCCTCCGACGGGGGCGTCGGCGACTGGTCGGCTCAGCGACGTTCGGCCAGCGGGGTCGCGGCCGTGCCGTCGGTGATGCCGACGACGTTGGCGTACTCCTCGTCGCCGTCGACGACCGCCCCCTGGCGGCCTTCGGCCAACTGCTGGCGGAACAGGGGCACGGCGTCGACGTACGAGCTCACGATGCCCAGCTTGCGCATCAGGCGGATGACGAGGAAGGACACGTCGATCTGGCTGGGCGTGAGGCCGGTGTTGGCCGAGCGCGGGAACATGTGGTGGTTGTTGTGCCACTCGGAGGCGACGATGCCGTAGAAGGTCTGATTGAGGGCCAGCGTGCGGTCGTAGAACTCCCAGCCCGGCCGCTTCGGGCGCTGATGGCTGCCGCCGTGGCCGAAATAGTTGAAATCGCGCACCGTGAGGATGACCAGAAACACCGCCGCGTACCAGGCGAGCACGAAGGACAGGCCGCCGATCAGCCAGGCCACACCGATCCAGAACGCCTGCGCGAAGAGCGTGCGCAGCGCCATGTGCCCGGCGTGCTCGATCGTGCCGGTCTTCTGGAACTGCTCGTAGCTGCTCACCGGGAACCCGATGTGGCGCACCGACCAGACGATCAGCTTGTACTGCTGCGGCGTCATCCGGGTGTTGATCTTCATCATCGACTCGATCGCCAGATAGCTGCCGAGCCGGCCCATGTGCGGGCCGTGCGGATCGCCGACCCGGTCGCCGCGCTGATGGTGGACGCGATGGGGCACGCAGTACGTGTCCTCGCGGATCGTGAGCCCGTTGAGCCAGAGGAACACCCGGGCCATCCACAGCCGGCGGAACTCGAAGGCCCGATGCGTGCAGTAGCGATGCAGCCACACCGTATGCGTGACCACCACCAGCAGGTACATGGACACGGCGAAATAGCCGAGGCTGGCCCAGGTGAAGTGCCAGCCGATCCAGGCGATCGCGCAGACCAGGCTCACGAAGTGGAACGCGACATGGAACGCCGCCGGCAGCCGCTGCGGATTGCGGAAGAGGTTGATCGCGTCCCACCACTCGACCAGCACTTCGCGGGTGGTCGGATGCTTGAGGCTGCCGTCGGGATTGGCGTAGCCGAAGGTCGGCTCCTGCAGCACCCAGGCCGCCTTGTTGTCGCCGGCGCCGGTCGACGCCGTCGCGGCGTCCTCGCCGTG
>JBIJBH010000302.1:0-5147 GCA_044345315.1 Lysobacteraceae bacterium | reverse complement strand
TCGCTCGCGCGCTTGCTTCGTCGTCGCAGCCATCCATGGCTGCGTTATCAGGCTGTTTTTCAACAGCCTGCCAAGTGGGGGCTGTGGGCGGGGTTGGCGGTCGGTCTGGCGGTGCTGCCGGGCTGCGCGGACCGGGAGACCGGGCAACTGCCCGACGTGAGCGGCGAGGCCGTCCAGGCCAAGCGTGACGAGATCAAGGACTTCGCCGTGGTCCGGGGCTATCCCGACCAGGACGGCGACACCCTGTCGATCGCGCTGGAGTTCTCCCGACCGCTGGTCGGCACCCAGGATTTCGACGCGCTGATCGCCTTCGACAAGGCGCCGGAACAGAAAAGCGGCTGGAAGCTCGACGATACCGGCAGGGTCCTGCGCTATCCCTACGTCGCCACCAACACCGATTACGTGCTGAAGATCTCCGGCCGACTCGCCGCGGCCGACGGCAGCACCCTCGGCCGCGACGTCGAACAGAAGGTCTACACCGGAGAACTCAAGCCCGCCGTCGGCTTCGCCTCGCAGGGCAGCGTGCTGCCGGCGCGCGAGAGCCGCGGCCTGCCGGTGGTGTCGGTCAACGTGGCCGAGGTCGATGTCGAATTCCTGCGCGTGCGCGAGAAATCGCTGCCGCAGTTCTTCCACGAATATCAGCGCGGCGGCCGCCGCAGCGGCTGGGAGCTGGACAGCGAATACGGCGACAACACGCCGCTGTCCGATCTGGCCGAGTCGGTCTACACCAATCGTTTCGTGCTCGGCGGCAAGCGCAACGAGCGGATCGTGACCTATCTGCCGATCCAGGACATCGACGAGCTGCAGGAGCCGGGTCTGTATTTCGCGGTGATGAAGCGCAGCGGCCGTTTCAACGACCAGTACGAGACCACGTTCTTCACGGTCAGCGATATCGGCCTGCATGTGCGCGCCTACAAGGACAAGCTGTTCGTGCACACCGCCTCGCTGCAGGACGGCAGCGGCATCGCCTCGGTCGAGCTGCAGGTGCTCGACGGCCCGGGCGAGGTGGTGCTCAAGAGCCAGACCGACCGCAACGGCAACGCGATGCTGTCGTACAAGCTGCAGGCCTCGCATGTGCTGATCGCGCGCCGCGGCAAGGACGTGTCGCTGCTGCCGTTCAACCAGCCGGCGCTGGATCTGTCCGAATTCGCGGTGAGCGGGCGCGAGCCGGCGTGGTTCGATGTCTTTGCCTGGGCCGGCCGCGATCTGTATCGCCCCGGCGAGGTCGTGCGTCTGTCCGCGCTGCTGCGCGACGCCGACGGCAAGCCGGTGCCGATGAAGGGCAAGAAGACGCAGCCGCTGTTCGTGCGCCTGATCCAGCCCAACGGCAAGCCCTTCGTCGAGAGCCGGATCGAGTCCGGCGCGCAGGGCTACTACAGCTTCGAGAAACTGATTCCCGCGGAAGCGCCTACCGGACGCTGGCAGGTCGAATTCCGCACCGATCCGGCCAGCGCCGAAGCGGTGCAGGGCATGACCCTGCGGATCGAGGAATTCCTGCCCGAGCGGATGAAGCTCGACCTGGACACCGCCGACGCGGTGCTGCGTCCGGGCCGGCCGCTGACGCTCAAGGCCACCGGCGCCTATCTCTACGGCGCGCCGGCCGCCGGCAATCGTTTCACCGCGAAACTCGCCGTGGCGGTGGAGCAGCAGCCGCTGGAAGGCATGCCCGGCTATTTCTTCGGCGACCCGACGGTGGAACTGCCGAAGGACGCGAAGGACGTCATCGACACCACGCTCGACGCCGAGGGCAAGCTCAGCCAGGACATCGCGCTGCCGTCCGAGGTCAAGGCGACGACGCCGGTGGCGGCGATCGTCTCCGGCAGCCTCTACGAAAGCGGCGGGCGCAGCGTCAACCGTTCGCTGAAGCGGGTGCTGTGGCCGGCCGACGCGCTGGTTGGTCTGCGTCCGATGTTCGATGCCGAGGACGGCGCCGACAGCGACAGCGACGCCGGCTTCCAGCTGATGCGCGTGGGCAGCGACGGGAAGCCGCGTCCGGCCAAGGGTCTGAAGGTCACGCTGATCCGCGAACATCGCGACTACCACTGGAGCTACGACGACGACGAGGGCTGGGATTTCGATTTCACCTCCCGCTTCGAAAAGGTCGAGACCCGCACCGTCGATGCCGGCGCGACCGCGGTGCGCTTCGCGTTCCCGGTGGAGTGGGGCGCGTATCGGGTGGAAGTGCTCGATCCGGCCACCGGCCTGACCATGCGCTATCCGTTCCAGGCCGGCTGGAGCTGGGACGACGAGAATCGCGGGCTCGACGCGCGCCCCGACAAGGTCAAGGTCGCGCTGGACAAGACCGCCTACAACACCGGCGACACGCTGCAGGTGACGTTGACTCCGCCGCATCCGGGCCGCGGCCTGCTGATGGTCGAAAGCGACCGCATGCTCTATGTGCGCGAGGTCGATGTCGAACGCGGCAGCCGCTTCGAGATCCCGGTGAGCAAGGACTGGGAGCGTCACGATGTCTACGTCACCGCGCTGGTGTTCCGCGGCGGCAGCGCATCGAACAAGATCACGCCCGCGCGCGCGGTCGGCGTCGCCCATGTGCCGATGAATCGCGCAGCGCGCCGGGTCGAGGTCGGGCTGTCGCTGCCGAAGCAGATGCGTCCCGAGCAGACGCTCACCACGACGGTCGCGGTGCCCAAACTCGCCGGTCAGGACGCCTACGTCACCGTGTCCGCGGTCGATGTCGGCATCCTCAACATCACCCGTTTCCCGGTGCCCGACGCGAACAAGCATTTCTTCGCCCAGCGCCGGCTCGGCGTCGACGCCTATGACATCTACGGCCGGGTGATCGAAAGCCTGGACGGCGAGATCGGCCGGCTGCGTTTCGGCGGCGACATGGCGCTGCCGCCGCTGGCGCAGGCGCGGCGGCCGACCTCGAAGGTGCAGACGGTCGATCTGTTCTCCGGCCCGGTGAAGCTCGATGCGCAGGGGCGGGCGAAGATCGCGCTCAAGGTGCCCGACTTCAACGGCACGCTGCGGGTCTCGGCGCTGGCGTATTCGTCGGAGCGTTACGGCAATGCCGACACCGAGATCGTGGTGCGCGCGCCGATCGTCGCCGAGGCCAGTTATCCGCGCGTGCTCGCGCCGGGCGACCGCAGCAACGTGACCCTTGATCTGACCAATTACACCGGCAAGGCCGGCGACTTCAAGGTGCAGGTGGACGGCATCGGTCCGCTGTCGGTGGCCCAGGGCGCGCGTCAGGCGAAGCTCGCGGCCGGCGGCAAGACCACGCTGACCTTCCCGCTGTCGGCGGGCGAGGGCTACACCACCGCGAAGATCCGGGTGCGCGTGGACGGCAACGGTTTCAAGGTCGATCGCCGCTTCGACGTGCCGGTGCGTCCGGCGTGGCCGAGCGTGCTGCGTGCGCGCACCCTGACCGTGAACGCGGCCGGACCGATCGCGATGGATGCCGGCCTGTCCGAAGGCCTGATGCCCGGATCGATCAACGCGCAGATGACCGTCGGCGCGCTGCCGCCGATCCCGTTCGCGGCCGCGCTCGATGGTCTGCTGCAGTACCCCTACGGCTGCGCCGAGCAGACCACCAGCAAGGGTTACGCCGCGCTTGTGATGGATCCCGATACCGCGCGCATGCTCGACGCCAAGGGCATCGACGCGGCCGCGCGCAAGGCGCGGATGGAGGGCGCGTTCGGGCGTCTCGCCTCGATGCAGATGGCGAACGGCCACTTCTCGATGTGGGGCGACGACAGCTACGTCAATCCGTCGCTGACGCCGTACATCGTCGAGTTCCTGCTGGATGCGCGCGAAGCCGGTTTCGCAGTGCCCGACGCGATGCTGCAGAAAGCGCTGAAGCGGTTGAGCGAGGACCTGCTGGCCGGCGGCAACGAGTTCTACGGCCAGGAACACCGCGACCATCTGAAGTTCGCGTTCAACGCGCACGCCGGTTACGTGCTGGCGCGGGTCAATCGCGCGCCGCTCGGCACCCTGCGCGGTCTGTACGACCACGAACGCGGCAAGGCCCGGAATGGTCTGTCGCTGGTGCATCTGGGTCTCGCGCTGTCGCTGCAGGGCGACAAGACGCGCGGCGCCAAGGCCATCGCCGCCGGTTTCGCCTTCGACAAGCCCAACGACCGTCATCTGTATCTCGGCGACTACAGCAGCCCGCTGCGCGACAGTGCGCTGATGATCGCGCTGACGCACGAACGCGGTCTCGACCGTCCGGAGTACGACGCCAAGGTCGTCGCGCTCGGCCGCGAACTGGACGTGCGCCGCAACGAGCGCTGGTTCTGGCTGAGCACGCAGGAACAGGTCGCGCTGGCGCGGGTCGGCCGTGCGCTGCTCGCGGATCAGAAGAAGACGCTTGTCGGTGCGTGGACGCTGGGCGATGTCGTCGATGCGGCGCAGCCGCGTCGGGTGCAGAGCCGGCGCGTCGATCACACCGCGCTCGCCCGCGGCTTCCGCTTCGTGCCGGAGGCGCCGGCAGGCGGCACGGTGCCGCTGCCGCTGTATGTGAGCCTGGAAGTCGCCGGCGTGCCGCGCACGGCGCCGGCCGAGGACAAGTCGGTGATCGGCATCGAGCGTCAGTGGTACACCACCGACGGCAAGCCGTGGAAACCCGGTCCGCTGGCCGAGGGCGAGGCGCTGATCGTCGCGGTGAGCATCACCGCCGACCGCACCATGCCCGACGCGCTGCTGACCGATCTGCTGCCCGCGGGTCTGGAGCTGGAGAACTTCAACCTCGGCGACGGCCGCCAGTGGGCCGACGTGGTGGTCGACGGGATCGAGATCTCCGATCGCGGCAACGCCGCCGACGTGCTGCACGAAGAGTTCCGCGACGACCGCTACGTCGCCGCGCTCAAACTGCAGGCCGGCAGCCGCGCACGGGTGTTCTATCTGGTGCGCGCGGTGACGCCGGGCACCTACACCGTGCCGCCGCCGCTGGTCGAGGACATGTACCGGCCGCAACTGCGCGGCGTCGGCAAGTCGACGCCGTCGACGATCACGGTGGTGCAGCCCAAATGAAGACCGGAGGCGCGATGAAAACGTCGATGCTTGCCCTGTTGTTGCTGTGCGCACCGCTGGCGCATGCGGGGATTCCCGGAGAGGCGGAGTGCAGGACGTGGACGCGGCAGATGATCGATCCTCGCGAGGATGCCTGCGACGATCTGTGCCCGCAG
>JBIJBH010000020.1:0-17419 GCA_044345315.1 Lysobacteraceae bacterium | reverse complement strand
CCGCAGGACCGGTTGCGGATCTGGTCGCGGGCTCAGGGCGAGCCCGGCGACGCGTCGACGGCCTGCGCCGGCGGCTGTGGCGGCTGGAAGCGCGGGGTCGTGTCCTGGGCGCGGTCTGCTTCCGGGCGCAGGATCGTGGGCAATGCGGGCGTATCGCCGTAACCGGCCATCACGCCGCCGCCTTGTCCGGCGCCGGGCACCAGCGAACGCGGCCAGGGTTTGGCGACGATCTCGGCGTCGGCGGCGATGCCGCGGGACGTGCCGGCATCGGCGAGGACCGTGGCCGGCGGCCGACGCGACTCGGCGCGCGGGCGGGGATCGCGAGCCGGCGCGGACGCGGAGGCCGCAACGGCAGCGGTCTGCACGGTGGACTCGGCGCGATCCGCGGCCATGATCCGGGGCCGGCTGTTGCGCGATTCGGCGGCGGTGGCCGAGGCTGCCGCGACTGCGGCCGCGGCGAGCACGAAGGCTTCGCCGCTGCCGTCCTGCCCGGACGGGGGCACCGGAACCGGCACCGGAGGCGCGACCTGCGCGGCACCGTCGGCGATGGCCACGGCCGGTGTCGGCAGGGCTTCGCCTTCGGGCACTGACGGCCCGCGACCGACCAGGACCGCGGCCAGCGCCACCGAAGCGGCGAGCGCGGCACCGCCGCCCCAGCGCAGCAACGGACGACGGCTGCCGGTGGGCGGCACCTCGGCCGCGGCCAACTCGGCCGCGACCCGGGCTTCGTCATCGGCGATCGCGCGGCCGACCCGCTGCGCGAAGTCGGCCGGCAATGCGCGTCCGGCGTCGCCGCGCAGGGCGTCGCCGTAGAACTGCCAACGCTGCCAGCTGTCGGCGAGTTCGTCGTCGTGCTGCATCCGGCGCAGGAGAAAGCGGGTTTCGTCGGCGGAAAGCGCGCCGTCGAGCATCGCCGAGAGCCGCTCGCGATGGAAATCGCGCGAAGCGGCGGGGTCGTGCGGCACGGGGCCATGCAGGGTGGCGTCGTGCGAAGCGGCGTCGTGCGGATTGGAATCGTGCGGACCAGTCATGGATTCGGATTCGGAACGGATGACGGCGGGCGGGTGCGGGAAGTCGGAGCGGATATTCGGAGAGACCGTCTGGAAGGCGCCGAGTTCAACGAGTCGGTTCAACGGGTCGACTCAACGGATCGCGCGCTCCCGGGAAGTCGTGGCGTCCATCAGCGGACGCAGTTGGACGTCGATCGCCTCGCGGGCGCGGAAGATGCGCGAGCGGACGGTGCCGATCGGGCACTGCATCTGCTGCGCGATCTCCTCGTAGCTCAGGCCTTCGACCTCGCGCAGGGTGATCGCCGCGCGAAGCTCCTCGGGCAGGGCTTCGACCGCGCGCATCACCGTTTGTTCCATTTCCTGACGCATCAATTCGCGCTCCGGGGTGTCGTTGTCGCGCAGTCGCAGCGCCGATTCGAACTGCTCGGCGTCCTCGATGTCGATGTCCTCGCCCGGCGGCCGGCGCTTGTGCGCGACCAGATGATTCTTGGCGGTATTGACCGCGATCCGGTGCAGCCAGGTGGAGAACTGGGCGTCGCCGCGGAAATTGCCGAGCGCGCGGTAGGCGCGCAGGAAGGTGTCCTGGGCCACGTCCTGGGCCTCGCTCCAGTCGTGGACGTAGCGCCCGATGAGCGCCACGACCCGGTGCTGGTACTTGCGCACCAGCAGGTCGAAGGCGGCGCTGTCGCCGCGCTGCACCCGTCGGACCAGTTCGAGGTCCACGTTTTCGGTCATCGTCTCGGCCATGAGGCCGGCTCTCCCAGGCTGATCTGAACGCTGATCCGGGCGCGGGTCCGCTGATTCGGCCCCCTCGCCCGTCGTCCGGCCCGATGGCCGGTCGTTCCGACAATACACGCCGGGAGAAAGTTCCCGGCCCCTCGCGGCCGGATCCGGCCGCCACGCTGCAAGCCTCGTTCATCTGGGGCCGTCCCGCCACCGCCACAAGCCATGCCGGTGCAGGCATTTGACGCGCCGGGCGCATGATCGGGATCATAGGGCCATTCTCCAGCGTATGGACCCGCCCATGACCACGCCCCAACCCGGCCTCGATGGCCTGCGCCTGCGCCACTGGAAAACCGAACTGCGCCACGACGGCGTGCTGGTGCTGTCCTTCGATCGCGAAGGCGAGTCGGCCAACACGTTCGGCCAGGACGTACTGATCGAACTGGACGCCGTGATCGAACGCATCGCGCTGGAACCGCCCAAGGGCATGATCCTGCGCTCGGCGAAGGAGAAGGGCTTCATCGCCGGCGCCGACATCCGCGAGTTCCAGGAGTTCGATCGCAAGGGCACGATCGGCGATTCGATCCGCCGCGGCCAGATGCTGTTCCAGCGCATCGCCGAGCTGCCCTTCCCCACCGTCTCCGCGATCCACGGTTTCTGCATGGGCGGCGGCACCGAGATTTCGCTCGCCTGCACCTATCGCGTCGCCTCCAACGATCCCTCGACGAAGATCGGCCTGCCCGAAGTGATGCTCGGCATCTTTCCGGGCTGGGGCGGCAGCGCCCGCCTGCCTCAGCTGGTCGGCGCGCCGGCCGCGATGGACATGATGCTGACCGGCCGCAGCCTCTCGGCCTCGGCCGCGCGCGCGATCGGCCTCGTCGACAAGGTCGTCGACCCGGTCGGCCTGATCGAAGCCGCGGCGACGCTCGCGCTCAAGGGCACCCAGCGCCCGTTCAAGCAGCGCTTGCTGGGCTGGGCCACGAATACCTGGCCGGCGCGCCAGTTCCTGGCGCCGAAGATGGTGCAGATGACCGCACGCAAGGCGCGCAAGGAGCATTACCCCGCGCCGTTCGCGCTGATCGAGACCTGGCGGCGCAGCGCCGGCCAGGGCATCCGCGCGCGTCTCGACGCCGAACGCCGCGCGGTGATCAAACTCGCGGCCTCGCCGACCGCGCGCAACCTCACCCGCGTGTTCCTGGTGCAGGAGCGGCTCAAGGGCCTCGGCGGCCGCGATCACGGCATCCGCCGCGTGCACGTGGTCGGCGCCGGCGTGATGGGCGGCGACATCGCCGCGTGGGCGGCGTTCAAGGGCTTCGATGTCACCCTGCAGGATCGCGAACAGCGCTTCATCGACAACGCCACGACTCGCGCGCAGGAGTTGTTCGCCAAGCGCGTGAAGGACGAGACCAAGCGCGCCGATGTCGCCGCACGGCTGAAGTCGGACCTCGCCGGAGACGGCGTCGCCGACGCCGATCTGCTGATCGAGGCGATCATCGAGAAACCCGAGGCCAAGCGCGAGCTGTACGCCGCGGTCGAGCCGCGGATGAAGCCCGATGCGCTGCTGACCACCAACACCTCGTCGATTCCGCTCGACGAACTGCGCGGACACATCGCACGCCCGGCGCAGTTCGGCGGCCTGCATTACTTCAACCCGGTGGCGATGATGCCGCTGGTCGAGATCATCCGACACGACGGCATCGCGCCGGAAACGGAGAGGCGCCTCGCCGCCTTCTGCCGCGCGATCGACAAGACGCCGGTGCCGGTGAAGGGCACGCCGGGCTTTCTGGTCAACCGCGTGCTGTTCCCGTACATGCTCGAAGCGCTGACCGCCTACAGCGAAGGCATCCCGGGCCCGGCGATCGACAGCGTCGCGAAGAAATTCGGCATGCCCATGGGCCCGATCGAACTGGTCGATACCGTCGGTCTGGATGTCGCCGCCAGCGTCGGCGCCGAACTCGCGCCCTTCCTCGGGCTGAGCATCCCCGCGGCGCTGGCCTCGCCCCCGGAAGCCGGCAAGCGCGGCAAGAAGGACGGCCAAGGCATCTACCGCTGGGAGAACGGCAAGGCGCAGAAGCCGGAGATCCCCGCCGACTACAAGGCCCCGGACGATCTCGAAGACCGACTGATCCTGCCCTTCCTCAACGAGGCGGTGGCGGTGCTGCACGCCGGCGTGGTCGAGGATGCGGACATGCTCGACATCGGCGTGATCTTCGGCACCGGCTTCGCGCCGTTCCGCGGCGGCCCGATCCAGCACATCCGCGACACCGGCGCCGAGGGCCTGCTCGAACGCCTCAAGGCCCTGCAGGCGAAGTACGGCGACCGCTTCGCCCCGCGCCCGGGCTGGGACAGTCCCGCCCTGCGCAAGGCCTGATCGCCGCGCCCGTTTTCGCGACGAAACCCCGCTCCGGCGGGGTTTCGTCGTTTCGGGCCGCAGGCGAACGCCATGGCCGCCCGGGGCTTGCCATCCCCATCGTTTCGGTATAACTTGAGTTATAACCCGCTTTCGATGGAGACGACATGAAACTGAAAATTACGACCGTGGGCAACTCGGCCGGCGTGATCCTGCCCAAGGAACTGCTGGCACGGCTGCGTCTGGAAAAGGGCGACGAACTGTTCGCGCTGGAAACGCCGGGCGGCATCGTCCTGACCACCTACGACCCCGAACTCGCCGCGCAGATGGAAGTCGCCGAGCGGATCATGCGCGAGGACCGTCAGGTCCTGCACAAGCTGGCGCAATGAGGAGCAGACCATGATCGTGTGGATCAGCAAGCGGCTGGCCCTCGCCATCCACGACCGTCAGCTCGCCGAACACGGCGGCGGCACCGGCGTACGCGACGAGGCCCTGCTCGACTCCGCCCTCGCACGCCCGCAGCAATTGTTCGCCTACGGGGACCCGCCGCCGGACATCGCGGCGCTGGCGGCGAGTCTCGCGTTCGCGATCGCACGCAACCGTCCCTTCATTCACGGAAACACCGGGACGGCTTTCGCCTGCCACCGCGTTTTCCTCGCCCTGAACAGAGCGCGGATCGAGACGAACGAGATCGACGAATACATCGCCATGCTCCGGCTCGCCGAAGGCAGCCTCGACGAAACCGAATTCGCCGCATGGCTGCGCGAGCGACTGCGCCTCGCCGACGCCGGCAGCGTCAACGAACCGAAAGCCGCATACCGCTGAAGCGTTGCGGTGCGCTCTTGTGGGAGGGCCGGCAGGCCCGACGGGCTTTCATGCATCTCGTCGGGCCTGCCGGCCCTCCCACAGAAGCAGCGGCCTGAAGGCCGCTGCACAGAATGCATCCATCGCTGACCGGGTCGCGACTTGCGTCGCTCCCACGACATCTGCGACGCCTCACAGCGTCCGCACGGGCGCCGCAGGCGATCCGAGTTGCGCCGCATCCTGTGTCTGCACTTGCGTTTGCGTCTGCGCTACTGCGATCTGCTGCTGCTCGATCGTCTGCGCCTGCTGCAGCGACTGCTCGACCGGCCGGCTCGCCGCTTCGCTCGTGCTCATGTGCGCGAGCCGATTGGCCGGGTCCGACGGGTCCTGCCCCTGCACCAGGATCACCCGCGAACCGGCGGCGTGCTCGGTGCCTTTGCAATTGAGCATCAGATGATCGACCGAGTTCATCCCGTTGGTGAGAGCCAGCGCGTAGCAGCTCATCGTCATCCTGGCGTTCGTCTCGGCCGGCACCCCGCCGGCCTGCGCGCCGAGATGTCCCACACCGTCCTCGATCTGCCGGTACATCGCGTGCCGCGGATGATCGGTCGAGCGCGGATCGCCGGGCACAGACGGGGTCTGCTCGTTCTCGGAGAACGTCTTCGGGCTGAGCATGATCGCCCGATTGCGATTGGGGTCGCCGGGCGCGAAATCGTCGCGCATGTTCTGGCGTTCGAGCCGCACCGCGCGCGCATCGTTCAACTCCGCGATCTTCTCCGGATCGGTGACGACTTTGGGACGCCCTCCCACCCCGACACCGCCAAGGGCCTCCTCCGACCAGGTGCGTTTGTTTTCGTCGTATTTGTAATAGTTCATGGGCTCGCCGATCTCGTTCGGATTCGTATTCGCTCGCGCGAAAAACGCTTCCTGGCGCGCCTGCTTGACATCGGCTGCATACGCCGCTCCGTCGAAGCGATCATCGATCAAACCATAGTAAGCGGCATCCCCGAGGGTTCCGAGACCTCGACCGATTCCCAAGCTGAAAGTGCCGTTGTCCAGCATCTTGTCCCACATCTGCTCGGCCTCGGTTTGGCCGCCGTGTCGACGCGCGGATTCCAGCAGCAGGCGTGGCGTCCATGCGTTCGGGTCGATGCCGGAGCGTTCGAAGGCGACATCATGCGCCCGCTGCACCTCGCTCACGGGCAGATTGAGGGCCCGATCCGGATGCCCGGACGCCATCATCCTTTCGCGCGCGGCCAGATCCTGGCGGATCAGATCAACCCCGAACTTCTGCCAGCCCCGCTCGTCCAGGCTCACGCCGTCGTGTTCCTTGGCGTAGTTCTGCGCGTAGATATTCGCGACCTGCCCCGGCACGTTGTCGTTGCGCACCACGCCCAGGGCGAGGAGGCCATAGCCGTCGTTGCCGGGATGCTGCGCGAGATAGTTCCAGTACAGCTCGCGATTTCCGCTCTCGGCGTAGTGGCGGAGGATCCGCAGATCCTCCCGGTTGAAATCGTCCTGATTCTGACCGCTCATTGTCTCGATTCCCTGAAGATCGGAAGCCCAATGCCCTCAGCGCGCGATGATCGCGCGCCGCAACTTCGACGCCAGACCGCGCTCGATCGCGCGCCATTGCGGCAACTGCGCACGGCTGTAGCGCACGTACACGGCGAGCGTGGTGCCGGCGAGCAGGAAATGGTGATCGCAGGTCGCCAGCGCGGCGGCATCTCCCCTGCCCGGCATGCATTCGATGTAGGTCGGCACCGCGCCCGCGGCCGCCGGACCGACGAAACGATCGGCGGCGACGCTGCGCAGCCCTGCGCCCGGGACATAGGGCTGCAGCCCATGCACCGGCTTGCCGCGCACCCGCGGCACGTCGTCGTCGAGCGGATCGGGATGGGCGCGCAGCGGCGATTGGCGCAGCCAGAACGACAGCAGATGCTCCGTCGGCATCCCATCCAGATGCACCACCTCCACCGCAAGCAGCGACGCGAGCGCCGGGTCCGACGGTGCCGGTTCCGGGCGCACCGGCGACAGCCCCGGCCAGCGCAGCATCATCTCGAAACGGTTGCCGGGCGCCGGCACGATGCCGTAGCGCAGATCGGACTGCGGCAGACGCAGCCGATACGGCCCCACCCGCACCTCGGCCATCGAAGCCGCATCGACCACCCGCGCCCCGGCGTCGGCAGGCGGCAAGCGCGACGACGCGCACGCCGTCGGCAACACCGCCAAGGCCAGCGCCAGCCAGATCACAGCCCGTATGCCCCGCGATCGATCCATCCGCATTCCGTCGCCGTCGCGGGGCGCATCCCCGCCTTCGAACCCGCATCATCGCGACCCGCCCGGGTCACTGCAACCCTGCCCCAAAGAGCACCGTCACCACGGCGAAGGCCGGGGCCCGGCTTCTGCGGTTCGCTGTCGACTCGAACCCACTGTCTCAGCTGTGGGAGCGACGCAAGTCGCGACCAACCGACCGCCGCCGCACTTGCCCCCTTTGCCAAAGGGGGCCGACGCCGCGCAGCGGCGGCGGGGGGATTTCCGCTTCGCGGGAAGCCTCCGCATGCCATGACGCCTGCCGCTATTTCCCGGTCACGAACCCCTGCGGCACCAGATTCAGAGCATTGATCGACTCGTTCACCTGCTCCAACGATGCATGCGTAGCGAGGACATCGGTGTAATCCCAATATCTCAGCTTGTCTTTCAGCATCGGCACCAGCTCGACATTGCGCCGGATTTTTTCGATCTGATCGGCATCCGAGACCGCAACGATGCCCTGAACCGCGGCATTACTCAGCGCCTTCAGCAGGTTCATCGAGAGGCTGTCGATATCGCCGCGGGTCTGAACCTCGAATACGTAAATGACTCGCCCCATGTTCCCGATCGTCGATTCCCAAACCGCATCGACCACCGAACCGGCCGCGACTTTCACCTCGGTCCGAGTCGTGAAACCGAGCCATTGCCCGATATCCGCGACCTTCTGCTTGACTTCATCGTGGATGAACTCGGCCGTCTTCTGGTCTGCCTGCGCGACTTCCTTGGCCATCTCCTGCCGGGACTCGACCCGACCGATCTGACTCAGATTCTCCTCCACCTGCAACTCTTCCCAGATGAAGTAATCGACCGTCAGCAGATCCGCGTCCTGCACGCCCAGCGCTCGCAGCTCCACCGCCAGCGCCTTGCCTATCTCGCAAAGTTCGCGATATTTCCTGCCGTTCAACTGGTAATTGTGGCGCGGCAGGCCAGGCACGCCCAGATGGGCGAAGCCAACGTAGGCGCGTCGATTCCAGAGCACGTACTCGTCCGGCCGCACATGCGCCAGCAGTTCGCTCATCATCGCCGGGCCCATGCCCTTGATGCGGCTGCGGAAGCGGTCCCAGCGTTTCTCGATGGCCTCCTCGCCCCACAGCAGCCGCGCGATCTCATCGCGCACGGTACCCAGCCCGTGCTCGGCGATGAGCTTGTCGATCACGTACTGCTTGTTGCCCCAGATCAACATCGCCCACAGCTTGGACAGGTACTCCAGCAGATCCTCCGCGGTCATCGCACGCAGGCGATCCGCGGTCCAGGACTGGTAGTACACGACCCGTTCGCGACGATTGTGCGCGGTCTGCGCGTGGGACTCGGCCTCGCGGCGGATGCGGGCAAGGTAGTCGTCGACGTGTTTGCGGAGCAGCGTCTGATCAAGTCTGATTTGCATGAGAATTCCGTTCGTTTCCGGTTCCAGTCCTCAGCGGGATGACTTGGCCGCGACCAGATCATCCGCGACGGACTGGAATGCTTCCAGGGCGATCTGAAGGTTCTCGACGATCTGCGCCGCGATCTCGTCGGGCGGAGGCAGGCTGTCGACATCGTCCAGGCTGTCGTCCTTCAACCAGAAAATGTCGAGATTGAGCTTGTCCCGTTTCAACAAATCCGCCACATCGAACTTGCGGAATCGCTCGCTTTCCTTGCGTTTTCCGCGGTTCCCGGCCTTGTAGCAGGCGACGAAATCGTCGAGGTCCGACGGCTTCAGCGGGTTCTTCTTCAGGGTGAAGCTGATGTTGGTACGGAAATCGTAGACCCACATCGCCCGCGTATTGGGTTTCCCGTCCGCGCGCGGCGCGCGCTTGTCGAAGAACAGCACGTTCGCCTTCACGCCCTGCTTGTAGAAGATACCGGTCGGCAGGCGCAGCAGCGTGTGGAAGTCGAACTGGGTCAGCAGCCGCCGGCGGATGCCCTCGCCCGCGCTGCCGGCTTCGAACAGCACATTGTCCGGCAGCACCACGGCGGCACGGCCATCGCTGTCCATGATGGTCATGATGTGCTGCATGAAATTGAGCTGCTTGTTCGAGGTGGTGAACTTGAAATCGCCGCGCTCGTAGCTCTCCTGTTCGGTTTCGACCGCGCCATCGTCGCCGATGACGCGGTAGCTGCTTTTCTTGCCGAAGGGCGGATTGGTCAGGATCACGTCGTAACGATCGCCCGGATCGCTGGCCAGCGCGTCGCCGGACAGGATCGGGCTTTCACCGTTGCCGATGCCGTGCAGATACAGATTCATCCCGCACAGCCGCACCACTTCGTCGACGATATCGACGCCGCTCAGCGACTTCTCGCGCAGCTTCCGCTGATTGCTGCGATCCTGCGCGCCGGGCTGCTGGCGCATGTGATCGTAGGCGGACAGCAGGAAACCGCCGGTGCCGCAGGCCGGGTCGTGCACGGTTTCGCCGATCCGCGGGTCGACCAGCCGGGTCATCACGTCGATGAGTGGACGCGGGGTGAAGTACTGGCCCGCGCCGGATTTCACTTCGGCGGCGTTCTTTTCCAGCAGTCCTTCGTAGATCGCGCCCTTCACATCGACGCCGATCCCGATCCAGGTCTCGTTGTCGATCAGCGAGACCACGCGCTTGAGCTTGGCCGGGTCGGTCAGCTTGTTCTGGGCTTTGCGGAAGATGGTGCCGATCAGCCCCTTTTCCCTGGACAGGGCTTCGAGCGTATGCCGGTACTGCAGTTCAAGCGCGTCGCCCGACAGCTTTCCCAGCTTCTGCCAGCGCCACTTGGCCGGAATGATCGACGGCTCACCCAGCAGGTCGCTGCGCTCCTGATCCATCTTCAGGAACAGCAGGAAGGTGATCTGTTCGACATAGTCCCCGTAGCCGATGCCCTGGTCCCGCAGGACATGTGCATAGCTCCAGACCTTGGAAACGAGGCTGGTGTAGTCCTGGCTCACGAGACACCCTGCCCCGGGGCACGAAGAACAATGCAAACCATTGATTTATTTGGCATATATTGAGAGAACTCCGGGCGTAGCGCGGCGCAGGAAGGGATGACCATCGTTAACCAGCCGGATTCACTAATTAAAGTTAAGTCGATATCTTTAACTAACGAACAGCTTCAGGTAACGATCGAACACATAGATCCGATCGCGCATCTGGCCCGTGGTCTCCACCAGCAGGCCGAGGCGTTCGAGATCGCGGACCAGGGCATGCGCCGTGGGTCTGGAAATCTTCAGGGCGTCTGCAAGATCGGCGGCGGCCATGACCGGCGCCCGGTAGAACAGGTCCAGGGCAGCGCGGGCATTGGTCGCCCGCCGGCCCAGGCCGGCGATGCTCCGTTCGGCCTCCGTGCGCAACTGCAGAATCTGACGGAATACGTCGCGGCCCTTGGTCGCGGTCTCTTCCACCCCGCGCAGGAAGAAGCGCAGCCAGTGCACGAGATCGTTGCCGGTCCGCACGCGCATTAGCGCGTCGTAGTAGCTCGCGCGGTTGCGCTCGAAGAAATCGGACAGGTACAGCGAAGGCTTGGCCAGCAGGCCGTGGCTCACCAGATACAGCGGCACCAGCAAACGGCCGATGCGTCCGTTGCCGTCGAGAAACGGATGGATGGTCTCGAACTGGTAATGGCTGATCGCGATGCGGATCAGGTGCGGCACGGTGATGTGTTCGTTGTGCCAGAACTGCTCCAGATCGCCCATCAGCGCGGGCACGCCGTCGTGATGCGGCGGAATGAAGGCGGCGTCGGCGAGGCTGGAGCCGCCGATCCAGTTCTGGCTGCTGCGGAACTCGCCCGGCAGTTTGTGCTCGCCGCGGACGCCGCGCATCAGGATGGCGTGCGACTGCTTCAACAGACGGTTGGACAGCGGCAACCGCTCCAGCTCGGCGATCGACCAGTTCATGGCGTCGATGTAATTGCGCACCTCGCGCCAGTCGTCGCGCTTCTCCGGCCGGATATGGTCTTCCGACAACAGCGCCTCGTCGATGCCGGTCTGCGTGCCCTCGATGCGGCTGGAGGTCTGCGCTTCCTTCACCAGATGCATCTGGATGAACAAGTCGACATCCGGAACGATCAGCGAGAAAGCGTTGAGCTCGCCCAGCGCGCGATTGGCCGACTCCAGCAGCACATGGATGCCCGGATCTTCCCAGGTCCAGTCGTGATTGACCGGCACCGGCTCGAAGCTCTTGTACTGGTAGCGCTGCAGCCAGCGGCCGGCTTTGAAGGATTCGCATTTCATTTCGGTTTGCGTCCGGGTTTGCGAGCTGAGGCTGGTTTCCGGCCTCGCGAGGACCTGGCTACAGATTGCGACTGGCGCTCTATGGCGATGCGTCTTAGCAACGCTTCTGCCGGCTCATCAGCGGGATCCTGATGAACCAACAACCCAGAAAATGCATGACCCAATATTTTCTGCCGCAGCGCCGTTGATTGCCGATCCCAACTTGAGAATTCTGATGCGAAAGAAGCAGCCTGGGAGGCTCTCAACTCAACAGCATCATTGATCTCTACCAGCTCTTTTAAAGGCGGCAACGGCAATACCGTACCCTTGATAATCGCCAGATTCAGGTTCGGCTGTACACCGCCAGCCGCTTCGGATCGAAGTGCCGAGTAATTCTTCTCAAAAAATCTCTTGAGATAAAACTTTACCTCGGCGGCCAAGTGGCCGCATATCAAAGCAGCGCATGCCTGATTCGTCGCGGCAGGAATACCCAGTTCAGAGATTTTCCCGCGCGTCTTTCCTTCACCGTACATGGCGACGATCAAACTACCAACAGGAAATACTTTTGCATTGGTCTCTTGAATAGCAACCTCGGTGATGCGTTCTTCTGCATTGAGAATGATGGGCTCATTGACCGCAGAGCTTGTGATCCAATCGACCGTACCATTTTTGAAGTATTTCTCGGTTCCCCGCTTTGGCGTGGCACCAGTATCGACAAAACAAAGTTGCTCAACCGAGACCCAGACCCAACCCTCCGGCAGTTCCTGCAGATCGGTTGTGCTTGGCGGCGAAGGCTCCTTGTATTTCCGCTTCCACGCATCGCCTGCGAACTTGATCCCCTTGGCTTTCATCTTGTCCAGCTCGGCCTTTTCCCATGCGGCGCGGCGCGCCTTGAGGATGCGGGCCAGCAGCGCCTCACCGGATTCGAGCTTGCCCTTCCGCTGTTCGCGCCATGCGCGCGTCAGCTCGCCGGTGACGGCAGCCTTGAGCACGGATTGGCGATAACGCTCCACCAGCGTCTGCACGCGCTCCAGCGCGCGTTCGCCTTCGTCGATGCGACTGAAGAGCTCTTCTATTTTGGAGACGATGCGTTCCTGCTCTGCAGCCGGCGCAAGAGGCAGATCGGCCTCGCGGATGAAATCGACAGGAACACGCTGCTGCCCTACGGCACCTTGCATGTTCCGCTTCGCTTCCTGCCTGAATACGGAGCGCGAAACGAAGTAGCGTAGGTAGTCCGGGCTGATTCCTTCTGCGGGACGCATGACATGAAATTCGGTGGAACCGCAACCGATCCCGCCAGCCAGTCCGCGAACAACCGCAGACTTCCCGTTCTCCATGCATGGCGTGATTTTGGCGAACAACACGTCGCCATCGCGAAAGCGGGTAAATCCTTTCTTGACCTCCCCGAAAGGACGTTGCATCGACATGTCCACTCTACCCGTAAGTTCCGCGACCGCGGCCATGGGCAAGAAGGTAACCAGTTGTTCATCATAGGCAGTCACTGTAGAACCCGGCGGATTGACGGCAGCCACATCGCCAATCTTCGTGTACGTCCAGAGATCGGGCAGTTGGTCGGACTGACTCATGCCACCAACACCTCACTCAATTCATCCAGCATGTCGTTCAAGTCGTTTCCAAAGAGTCTGCGGGCAGCGATCACGCCCCCCCAGGCGGTGAAAGGCTGGTCCTTCATCAGATCGGCCGGCGCGATCTCGACGTTGGCGGCCAGATAATCCTTGATGGCCCTGAGCCAGGTCATCTGGTCTTCGCTGAAATCGCGACCGGCCTTGATCTGGCGGCCGATCCACAGATTGAACTTCTGCTCCACGCGCGCGGCGTAGGGCTCCAGCACATCGCTCTGACCGGTGGCGAAGCGTACCAGCGAGATGATGTCGGTCAAGACCTTGTCGCCGGGTGCGCCGCGCACCACGGCGGCCTGCAGCCGCCTGTAGGCCTGCCACACGTCGGCGGTGGTGAGGTGATGCGGCGGGTCCGAGAGGCGCTGCGCGAGTTCGAGAATGCTGGCATACGTGAGCCGGCGTTTCGGGAACGGCTGGCTGTACAGGATCTGCAGGGCCAGCAGCTCGTTCCGATTGTCTTCGATGAAAGCCTTGAACGAGGTGATGCGCTGCTGCGCCTGCCCGACATCGTAATCGGCGAACACCACCGCATCGGGCGTGCCCTCGTCGATGACGATGTCGGTCTTTTTCTTGACCAGCTTGATGAGGTTGCGCAGTACGGCATCGTCGAGCGGGGCGCAGGCCGCATCCTTCAGGTCGTCTTCCGCCGCCTTGACCTGCTTCGCCGTCGCTGCCTCCACGCTGCCGTGACGTGCGATCAGCTCCGCCGCGACGATGTCCGGGCTGATCGACTGCAACAGCCGGCTGGCCAGAGTCTTGAGCGACGCGCCCTTGGCGGCGACCGTGATGCGCTGGCGGTCTTCGTCGTCGATCCTGCGGTCGAGCACGGCCAGACGGGCGGCCAGACTGGAGACCGCATCGGTGTCGCGACGCCCCTGGGCGATCTGGTCGATCAGCTTGTCGAAGGCCAGTGCGCGCTTGCGCTCGAGCGGCTGCGACACGGATTTCCTGCCTTCGGTGACACCGACCGCATCGACCAGCACGAAGCGGGTCTTGGTCTGCGCATCGGGCGTGACCTGGCGCAGATCGGCGTCGCTGATGGTGCGCACGCCCCGGCCCTTCATCTGCTCGTAGTAGCCTTCCGATTTCACGTCGCGCATGAAGATCAGGGCCTCGACCGGACGGATGTCGGTCCCGGTGGCGATCATGTCCACGGTCACCGCGATACGCGGGAAGGGGTCGACGCGGAAGGCGGCGATCAGTTCCTTGGGCTTCTCGCTGGTCTGATAGGTGATCTTCTTTGCGAACTCATTGCCCTCGCCGAACACCTGCCGGACGATGGTGACGATCTCCTCGGCGTGATTGTCGTCCTTGGCGAAGATCAGCGTCTTCGGCACCCATTCGCCGCTGCGCCCGGGAAACAGCTCCGTGAAGAGTTTGTCGCGGTAGCACTGCAGGACGGTGCGGATCTGATTCGGGTTGGTGACCGAGCGATCCAGGTCCTTGCGCGAGTACGGCAGATCGTCGTCCAGTTGCTGGTAGCGGATGGCACGGGTGCGGCGGTCGCGCACCGGCACCTGATAGCCGGCATCCACCAGTCCGCCCTGCTCGCCCACCTGCGTCTTGATGCGGAAGACCTCGAAACCGACATTGACGCCGTCGATCACGGATTGCTCGTAGGGATATTCGGCGACCAGATTCTGGTTGAAGAACCCCAGCGTGTGCTTGCTGGGCGTTGCGGTCAACCCGATCAGATGGGCATCGAAGTAATCGAGCACCTGACGCCAGAGACCATAAATGGAGCGATGGCATTCGTCGGTGACGATGACATCGAAGGTTTCGATCGGGATCGCCGGGTTGTACTCGACCGGACGGATATCGCCTTCGTCGTTGGTCCAGGTTTCGAACGCGGATCCTTCTTCGGCCGATTCGTCCAGCTCTTCCCCTCGCAGCATCGCGTACAGCCGCTGGATGGTGGTGATGACCACCACCGCATCCTTGTCGATGTGATTGCCGTGCAGATGCTGGACGATGTAGGTCTGGGTGAACTTGCGGCCGGAGGCCGGCGGCTCGTAGTTCTGGTACTCCTTGAGCGTCTGGTCGCCGAGATTGTTGCGATCGACCAGGAACAGGATGCGCCTGGCACCCGCATGTTTGAGCAGCCGCCAGCTGAAGGTGCAGGCAGTGAAGGTCTTGCCGGCACCGGTCGCCATCTGGATCAGGGCGCGCGGCTCGTCCCGGGCCAAAGACGCTTCCAGCCCTTCGACGGCATCGATCTGGCAGTCGCGGAGCCCGATCTTGTCGAGCGTCGGCATCTTGCAGAGGCGACGGCGCAGGCTCATGTCTTCCTTGAGCCATGCGTGCAATGTTTCCGGCTTGTGGAATGCGAAAACGCTTCGCGAGCGGGGTTTCGGGTCCCGCATGTCTCGAAACAGCGTTTCTTCGCCGGTGGATTCGTAATCGAAGACCAGTTGGTCCGCCCATCGGGACAGGTGATCGGGCAGGCCGAGCATGTATCTGGCGGCCTGCTCCGCAACCCCGGTGAGGGTGATACCCGCTTTCTTGGCTTCGATGACGCCGGCGGCTTTTCCGCCAACGAAGAGCAGATAGTCGCAGGGGCCATTGGGCAGAGTGAACTCGCGCACTGCCACGCCCTCGCCCGCGTTGCGGTTGAAATCGGCCATGTCCTGAACGACCCAGCCCGCCGCTTCCAGCAGCGTATCGATGCGTTCCCTGGCTTTCTGTTCCGGCGTCAGCGGCGACACGGGATCCCCCCCCCCCCCCGAAGTTCTGACCGAAGGTTACCTCAGTCGCCAATGGTGCGGCAGTGAAGCCGACGGCCGCATTCGGCGGCGCTGCCGCGGGAAGCGAATCCCGCGTCGCCAGTGAGCGATCGATGTCTTTTGTGGGAGACACGTCTTGCAACAGTCGAAGACTGGTCAAGGGCCGACGGGCGAGGCATGCGCATCGGGCGCATTGATGTCTCAGTCGGCCCTTCCGGGCCTCCCACAGGAACAGTTGCAGGCCGTTCCAGGCAGTCGCGATCCTCGACGGAGAGGAGGAAGCAGGTCCCTCGCGTTCGCTCGGGATGACAAGACGGCGGGGCTGTCGCGAACCGCGAATCCCCCCGCCGCCGCTGCGCGGCGTCGGCCCCCTTTTCCAAAGGGGGCGACACCTGGGGCTCGGGATCAGCGCGGGTGCGCGGGTGCGCGGGTGCGCGGGTGCGCGGGTGCGCGGGGCGGTGGGGCGGTGGGGCGGCGGGGCTCAGGGATTCAACCGCCACAGCACGCCGTTGAGCACGGCGGCGAAGCTGACCCAGGCGATGTAGGGCACCAGCAGCCAGGCGGCGATGCGGTGGACGCGGCGGAAGACGAGGATGGTGGCGGCGATCGCGAGCCACAGCGCGATGATGCAGACGAAGGCGGCGCCGGGCTGCTGCAGGCCGAAGAACAGCGGCGACCACGCGGCGTTGAGCGCGAGTTGGACGAGGAACAGGCCGAGCGGGCCCTTCTGGCGGGCGAATCCGCCCTGGCGCCAGACCAGCCAGGCGGAGACGGCCATCATCGCGTAGAGCGTGGTCCAGACCGGGCCGAAGACCCAGCTCGGCGGATGCCACGACGGCTTGTTCAGGGCGACATACCATTCGGCGGGCGGAAACAGCGCGGCCGGCACGGTGGTGGCGAAGCAGAGGATCAACCAGCCGGCCAGGGCCAGCCAGCGCAGGGGGCTCGAAGGGGCTGACATGGAATGCGCGGTCATGGGGCGGTCTCCTGGTGTGGCCTGTGGGCGATCGTGATCATCGTTCGCGACGACGTGTGTCGCGCCACGATACGTCGAAGCGCGGCCTGTGGATGCCGGTGGGGTGATGTGGATGCTCCCGGACCTGTCGCGGGAACAGCGGCGATGGCGGCGGGGGGCTGTCGATGGATCGCGGCGAACGGCGAATCCCCCCGCCGCCGCTCTGCGGCGTCGGCCCCCTTCCCAAAGGGGGCGAGACTGGCAGGCGATCGATGTTTTTTTGTGGGAGGCCCGGGAGGGCCGAAGGCGGCCAGATGGACGCATCGGGCCTCGACCGGTCTTCGACTATCGGAAGACGGTCCTCCCGCAACAACGCATCAGGCGAACGGGTCGCGCAGGACGATGTTGGCGTCGCGGTCGGGGCCGGTGGAGACGATCGCCAGCGGGCAGCCGGCG
Organism: Lysobacteraceae bacterium; assembly: GCA_044345315.1. Taxonomy (GTDB): domain Bacteria; phylum Pseudomonadota; class Gammaproteobacteria; order Xanthomonadales; family Xanthomonadaceae; genus Lysobacter_I. Next base: position 292 of record JBIJBH010000020.1, on the reverse strand, counting down.
AGTTCTTCCAGCGCGCGGAGGTAGGCGCGGGCGGCGGGCGGGAGTTTGTCCCACTCGGTGATGCCGGCGGTGGATTCGCTCCAGCCCGGGAATTCGAGGTAGACCGGTTTGCACTCGCGCCAGCCGTCGGCGTCGAGCGGGGCGTATTCGCTGCGTTTGCCGCGGTATTCGTAGGCGATGCAGATCTTGAGCTTGTCCATCCCGTCGAGGATGTCGAGCTTGGTGATGCACAGGCCGGTGATGCCGTTGATGGCGACGGCGCGTTTGAGGGCGACGATGTCCATCCAGCCGC
>JBIJBH010000301.1:0-5167 GCA_044345315.1 Lysobacteraceae bacterium | reverse complement strand
GTGGCTGTTCGTGCTGATCCAGCAGCTCAAGCAGTTCATCCTGCCGCTGCTGGCCCTGTTCCTCTTCGGCCGCGGCGACCGCAACGATCTGTGGGGGCTGGTCGCGATCTGCGTGCTCGGCGCGTTCTCGATCTGGCAGTACTACACCTACCGGTTCCGGATCGGCGCGGACAGCCTGCAGATCCGCAGCGGCCTGCTCGAGCGCAGCCTGCGCCAGATTCCGTTCGCGCGGATCCACAACGTCGCCCTGCACCAGTCGCTGCTGCACCGGTTGTTCGGCGTGGCCGAGGTGCGTCTGGAATCGGCCGGCGGGATCAAGCCCGAGGCCGAGATGCGCGTGCTCAAACTGGAAGACGCGCTGGCGCTGGAAGCGCTGGTGCGCCACCGTCGCGGCGCCGTCGGCGCGCTCGCCGCCGGTGTCCCGGCCGAAGAAGGCACGGTGCTGCACAGCCTGTCCACCGCCGAAGTGGTGCGGGTGGGGCTGATCTCCAATCGCGGCATGATCGTGGTCGGCGGCGGTTTCGCCGTATTGGCCCAGCTCGGCGGCGAACTGTTCACCGATTTCATCACCGGCTGGGGAATCCTGCTGTTCGGCGTGGTCGATACCTACGGCCGCGGCCATGAAGTGCTCGCCAGTCTGACCCTGTTCGTGCTGTTCCTGCTTCTGGTGCGTTTGTTCTCGGTCCTGCTCGCGCTGCTGCAGTACGCGGGGTTCCGGCTGGAAGAGCACGGCCGCCGGCTCAGTCTCGAACGCGGCCTGTTGACCCGCGTGCGCACCAGCACGCCGCGGCGGCGGATCCAGTCCTGGACCTTGCGCGAAGGCATGCTGCATCGGCTGTTCCGCCGGCGCACGCTGGAAGTCGGCACCGCGGTGCTGGACAACGGCTCGGCGGGACAACCGCGTTCGCTGCGCGAGATCGCGCCGGTGGGCACGCCCGAGCGCTGCGATGCGCTGATCCGCCATCTCGCGCCGGAGCTGCAGTGGCCGCCGGCGGAGTGGCGTCCGCTGCACCGGCTGACCTTCTGGCGCCTGCTGCTGCCGCAGCTGCTGATCGCCGCGCTGCTCGCCGCGCTCGCGCTGTTGAGCTTCGGCCGGCTGGGTCTGGTGTTCGTCGCGCTGTGGGTGCCGTGGATCGTCTACATCACCTGGCAGAACGCGCGCCATGCCGGCTACGCGGTCGACGCGCGGATGATCGCCGCGCGCGGCGGCTGGTGGACCCGCGAATGGCGCTTCGCCGAGATCGGCAAATTGCAGGCGATCCGTTTCGGACAGTCGCCGATCGACCGCCGCTTCGGCACCGCGCATCTGCTGCTGGACACCGCCGGCGGCAATGCCATGGCCGAACCGCTGCGCCTGCGTTTCCTGCCGGTCGCGCAGGCGCGCGCGCTGCACGCGCAGCTCGGGCGCGAGATCGCCCGGCATCGGCTGCGCTGGTAGATCGGGTGTTGGCCCGAGGTCGCGGTCAGTGCGATCCCGGGCTTGCGGTCGGGGAGGAGACTTCTCCCTGTAGAGCGGCCTTCAGGCCGCTGATCGGTCAAGGCGCAGTAAAAAAGCAGCGGCCTGAAGGCCGCTCTACCGGTCATGATAGATGCAGCGTCACCGGTGTTGTGGCTGGTCGCAGGCGAGCTGCGCATCTTGTTGCCGGCGAGGTTGCTGATAGGTCGTTCTCGCGCGGAGGCGCTTCCCACAAAAGCGTCGATCTCAAGCGAAGCCCCAATACCCCAACTTCGCCCGGATCTGCAGCGCACGCAGCCGCCCGGACAGCGGTTTGCCGCGCAGCCGGCCGAGTTTGCCGGCGATCAGCTCGTCGGTCGCGGCGATCACGCGCTCCGACGCGCGTCCGTCGCGAGACGGGTGGATCGCCTCGGCATAGGCCACGATCGCCGCGCGCAGGGCATCGTCGGGCGCGAAGGCGCGTTCGAGCATCTCCGGCAGGCGCGCGGAGTCGTCGAAATCCAGCATGTGCGGCTTCGGCGCGCGGTTGCGCAGGGTGACCACCGGTTTGTGCTGGACCACGAATTCCGAAACCACCGACGTGGTGTCGGCGACCAGCACATCGGCGGCACGCTGCGCGGCCATCAGCTGTTCGGTCTCGACGAAGGCCGCGTTCGGCCCGGCCAGCGCGCGGTAGCGCGCGAACAACTCGGGCGCGCATTTCGGATGCAGGGTCAGCAGCCAGTAGCGGTCGCCGCGCGCGACCTCGGCGGCGATCGCCTCGAACAGATGCGGCGCCGCGCTGAGGCGCTCGGTGAAGGTCGAGGCGAACAGCACCGTCGGCCGGCCCTGCGCCGGCGCGCGCAGCGCCGCGGCGGCGCCGCGGTCGTCGCGGAACAGCGGATCGAGTTTGGGCCAGCCGGTCTCGACCACCGCGAAATGCGGGTGCCGCGCGGCGAGGGCGCGGAACGGTCCGGTGGTGGCCGGGCCCTGGGTGCAGTACAGGTCGAACAGGCCGCGCACCCGGAAATGGCCGCGGGCGTCGTCGCGTTTTTCGACGTTGAAGCCGTGGAACAGCTGGACCTTGGGTCCGGTCAGGAAGGTCGGCACCCAGTTCGCGGCGCTGAACACCGCCCGCGGACGCAGGGCGACGGCCTCGCGCAGGCTTATCATGCGCACCGGGTCCGGCAGCCGCGCGCCGGCCGCGCCGTCGGCGAACCAGGCGTGCACGCCATGCCCCGCGGCTTGCAGCGCGTCGGCCAGCGGCTGCAGGATGGGCAGCGCGTAGCGCTCGGTCGCGAACAACAGGTAATCCGCCATTACGACACTTCCTCCCACGAAAGCCGCTCAGGCGCAGCCCGTTCCGATTTCGGCCTGCATTATCGCGTTCAACGAGGCCGACCGCATCGGCGATTGCCTCGCCTCGCTCGATTTCTGCGAGGACATCGTGGTGGTCGATTCCGGCTCGACCGACGCCACCCGCGACCTGTGCGAGGCCGCCGGCGCGCGGGTGCTGGTGCGGCCGTTCGACGGCTTCCGCAGCCAGAAGCAGTTCGCGGTCGATCAGGCGCGCCACGACTGGGTGTTGTGCCTGGACGCCGACGAGCGGGTGAGCCCGGAACTGCGGACCGCGATCCTCGCCGCCCGCGACCGCGGCTTCGCCGACGCCGCCGGCTATCGCTTCGCTCGACTGAGCGAGTACTTCGGCAAGTTCCTGCGCCGCGGCAACGCCTATCCCGACCGCGTGCTGCGCCTGTTCGACCGCCGCCGCGGCGGCTGGCGCGGCGACCGCGAGATCCACGAGGCGGCGAGCGTCGACGGCGCGGTGAAGACGCTCCCCGGCGATCTGATCCACTACCCGTATCGCTCGCTGATGCAGCAACTGCAGAAGACCGAGCGTTATGCGCGGATGATGGCCGAGCACGAGTTCAGGCGCGGCAAACGCGCCTCGCTCGCGAAGCTGATCCTGTCGCCGGCGTGGCGGTTCTGGCGCGGCTACGTGTTCCGGCTGGGCTTCCTCGACGGCTGGCACGGCCTGGTCTACGCCTACGTCCGCGCCAACTACGTGCGCCAGAAGACGATCATGCTGTGGATGCTGGAGCGCGGCCAGCGCGTGGAGTAGCGCCGCGCCGGCCGCGAGGACACGGATCGTGAAAGGTACCGATCCTGAAGGCAGAGGACCTTACAGCGCGTAGAACCACCTCAGCGGGCCACCGGAACCGCAGGTGTTCTGTCGCAGCGGCGTGGTGTCGGCCGGCGCTTCCAGGCACCTGCCGCTGAAGCGATTGGTCAGGTTCTGGTTGCCCTGCACCGTCGGACCGACCGCGGTCGGGATGCTGCCGACGATCGTCACCGGCGTCGACCACTGCTGGGTGGTGGACGAATTGCAGGGGCGCTGCACGATGCGGATGCCGTTCGCGGTGGACGCCGATTCCAGGTCCGCGCACAGGTTCGTGGCCTTGTTGCGCAGCCGCATGTAGGTCGTGCCGCTGGACAGCCGGGCGACCACTTCGCCCGCCCAGAGCTGATCGGTGGCGCCCGTGCAGGTGGTCTGGTGGAGGTAGGCATCGGCTGCGCTGCCGATCGGATACGCGCACAGCGTGGTCTGCTGGTTGTACAGGATGCTGGATTCGGCGGCCGCGGCGGAGGGCGAGAGGGTCGCCAGGCAGAGTGCGGCGGCGAAGGCGAGGGACAGCGATGATCGGATCATGCGGAATTCCTTGGAGTGAATGAGTCCTGTGGCGCGCCTCGATGGCGCGCGACGGGAGTGTGGCGGCGATCCGTCGCGCAGTCTGAGACGGAGGCGGGCGGCGGCCGATAGACTGTCCGGACGCCGCGCGTCGTGCGTCCGCCCCCGCACGCGCCCGGCCTCGCCTTTCCCGATGGACGCCGCGCATGGATTCCCTGCGATTCGACAACCGCTTCCTCGCCGAACTCCCCGGCGACCCCGAAACCGGGCCGCGCCGGCGCGAGGTCCGCGGGGCGCTGTGGTCGCGGGTGGCGCCGACGCCGGTGGCGGCGCCGCGCACGCTGGCGGTGTCGCGGGAGATGCTGGCGCGACTGGGCCTGGACGAGGACGACGCGGTGTCGCCGCGGTTCGCGGAGGTCTTCGCCGGCAATGCGCTGCTGACGGGCATGGACCCGTTCGCGACCAACTACGGCGGTCACCAGTTCGGCAACTGGGCTGGACAACTGGGCGACGGCCGCGCGATTTCGCTCGGCGAAGTCGTGAACGCGGCGGGCGAACGGCTGGAACTGCAGCTCAAGGGCGCCGGGCCGACGCCCTACGCCCGCTTCGCCGACGGCCGCGCGGTGCTGCGCTCCTCGATCCGCGAATTCGTCTGCAGCGAGGCGATGCATCACCTCGGCGTGCCGACCACCCGCGCGCTGTCGCTGGTCGCCACCGGCGAGGACGTGATCCGCGACATGTTCTACGACGGCCATCCGCAGCCCGAACCCGGCGCGGTGGTGTGCCGGGTCGCGCCCTCGTTCCTGCGCTTCGGCCATTTCGAACTGCCGGCCTCGCGCGGCGAACACGACCTGCTGCGGCGACTGGCCGATTTCGCGATCCGCCGCGATTTCCCGCACCTGCGCGGCGAAGGCGAGACCCTGTACGCCGACTGGTTCGCCGGGATCTGCGCGCGCACCGCGCGGCTGGCGGCGGAATGGATGCGCGTGGGCTTCGTGCACGGCGTGCTCAACACCGACAACATGTCGATCCTCGGGCTGACC
>JBIJBH010000300.1:0-5168 GCA_044345315.1 Lysobacteraceae bacterium | reverse complement strand
CAGTTCGTACACGCGCACGGTGCCGGCGTCGTCGATCGCGCCGAACAGCCGGCGGCTGTCGCGCGCCCAGATCAGGCCGCTGGCGGTGCGGTCCCAGTCGGCGAACAGCTCGCGGGTCTTGCCGGCACGGCGGTCGTGCAGCATCACCCGGCCCTTGTCGGCGTAGAAACCGCGGATGCGCTGCTGCACGAAGCTCAGATGTCGGCCGTCGGGGCTGTACAGCGGCGCGCCGTCGCCGGCCTTGTTGCCGGCGCTGAGATTGCGCGCGTCCTTGCCGCCGCTGCCGTCGGCGGCGATCGCGACCGTGAACACGTCGTTGTTGGATAGGTTGATCGCCGGGTCGGAATCGGCGACGAAGGCAAGCTCGCGGCCGTCGGGCGAGATCGCGAACAGATTGTCGGTGCCCTGCACCGCAGCGCGCGGCAGCTGCAGGCCGCTGGGCTGGGTCAGCGCGCGGACCGGCGGCGCGGCGTCGGCGGCCGGATCGAACGCGACCGAGAACACATGGAATTGACGCTCGTCGAGGTACTGGTCCCAGGCCGACACCGGGCCGCCGTCCCAGACCATCGCGGTCATCTTGCGGTCCTTGCGCTCGTCGAGGCGCTTGCCCTGCTCGTCGAGCGGCAGGTCGACGAAGATCCGCGACACGAACGCCAGGCGACGGCCATCGGCGAACCACTTCGGGCTCTGCACGCCGCTGGCGATGCGGGTCAGCCGGCGCGGCTCGCCGCCGTCCAGCGCCATCAGGTACAGCTGCGGCGCTTTGTCGTCGCCGCGCTGCGAGGTGAAGGCGACGTACTTGCCGTCGGGGCTGATCGTCGGCGCACTGTCGGCGGCGGCGTCGGTGGTGAAGCGGCGCTGGCCGCTGCCGTCCGCAGCCTTGTCGGTATGCCAGATCCACAGATCGGAATAGGCCCTGTCCTCGTCCAGCGCGAAACGGGTGACCGGCGCGACGACGACGCGACCGTCGTCGGACACGCTGGGCGCGCCGATGCGCTGGATCTGCCAACTGCGCTCGATGGTGAAAGGCTGCTTCTGCGCCTGCGCGGCGGCGGGAAGCGCCGTCCCGGCGCAGACCAGCGCGGCGAGGACGAAGGTGACGCTGCGGATCATGTTTCGGTCTCCGGATCGTGTGCTTGTCCGCGCTGCGACTGCCGCGCGGGCCCCGGCGGGATGATCCCGGAAACCGCCCCCGCGGCAAGTGCCGAAGGTTTGCGCCGACCTCATGCCGGCGATGCCGCCGGCTCGGGCATGTCGGGCTCGACCGAAACGACGACGGCCCCGCTCGCGCGGGGCCGTCGCAGGCGATGCGCGGACCGGACGGCCCGCAGCGAGAACCCGGTCAGACCGGGCAGGACGCCGCCGAGGAGCGCACCAGCATCCCGGCCGGGATCGAGATCAGACCGGGGATGAAGTTCTGCACGCTCCAGCTCACCGTGCGGTTGGCGGTGGTGGTGCCCAGCACGCGTTCGGCCAGCACCTTCTCGGTGATGCGGCCGGCCGGGATGAACGGCGTGGTCGTGGTGCTGGTGTTGCACTTGATGTAGGCCTGCACTACCGAGGACCCGGTCACGCCGGCGGTGGTGATCTTGAAGTCGCCGTCGTAGTGGCGGGTGGCCGCACCGCCGGTGTAGGTGGCGCAGTTCTGGCCGCCCGGATACGCCGTGAACACCAACTGCACCCGCATGCACGAGGCGCTGTTGTTGGTCACGTTGTAGGTGACGTTGTACTCCGCGCCGTAGTTGGCGGTGGAGAACTTGTCGCTGTCGCGGTCGGCCGGGCGGCCAGCCGCATAGAGCGAAGTGTTGCTGGAGTAGTAGCGCAGCGCGAGCGGACGCTGTGCGTCGCCCGAAGGCGAGGCGGGCGCACCGACCGGCGGATCGCAGACGCCGCTGGGCATGGTCACCGGGCTGGTGCTCGGCGCCCGCAGCAGATTGGCCGGCGCGGCCAGATAGCGGTAGCCGAAGGTCTGGCCGACGCCGGTGAAGGTCACCGGCACCGTGCCGTTCCACTTGTTGAACTGGTAGATGCCGGCCGGACGGCCCCAGCCGGTCCAGTTGTAGGTGCCGTCGGTGTTCTGCGACTGGCGGCTGGTGCAGGGGGTGCCGCCGAGCACGTTGGTGGTGCCGTCAGCGTTGTAGGTGGTCGGCACGTTGCCCCAGGCGTACAGCGACTTGCCCAGATCGTTGGCCGCGGTCGCGGTGGTGATCGTGCTCGGCGCAGCCACCAGACGCGCGCGCAGGCAGCCGCTGCTGGCGCGGAAGGTGATGCGCGCGTCCAGCGACGCGCCCTTCGGCGTGCTGCCGCCGCGCAGCTGGAAGACCTGGGTCGGGCCGGTGATCGTGCGCGGCGCCGTGGTCGGGTGACTGATGATCTGCGAACCGTTGGTACTGCCCACCCAGCTCGGCATCGCGCCGGTGACCAGCACGCGCGCGACCGAATAGCTCGGGCTGCGGCCCGGATCGAGCGTGTACGCGGCCTGTTCGAGGATGTCGCGCTGCGAGATCGCCGCGCCGTAGGCGGTGTAGGTGGCGCTGGAACCGACCGGCTCCAGGATCAGGAAGATGCGATCGACCCGCGGGTCGGTGCCGATCGGGTCGCCCAGGATGTGGTGCATGTAGAACGAGAACTCGCGCATGCCGCCGGAGGGGCAGCCGCTGTCGAGCGTGGTCGCGCCGGTCAGGCGCCGGGTGACCCGGCCCGGATCGGTTGAGTTCATCGCATCCATGCCCAGCAGCAGGCCGGCGCGATTGACCGATTCGGGATTGTTGCTGACAAGGATCGGCGCGCCCTCCATGTTGCCGGGGAGCGGGCTGAGCTGCGAATAGGTCTGCGCCTGGGCGGTCGCGGCCGACAACAACGCCACGGCGGCGCCGAGCCGCAGGGAAGTGCGGAGGGTTTCCTTCATGTGAACGGTTCCATGTGGGGCCGCGGTATCGGGCGGGTCGCGGAGACCACGCGACCGCGGCAGGCTCGACCTGCGAATGCGCGCCGGAGGTCGAGCGGCCCCGGCGCGGGCGGCATTGTCGACATCCGCACATCGGCGAAGCGTGATCGGCATCGAAGACCGCAGCGTCGAGACATGTCTCGTCTCGACAGAGATATTTTTTCAATCGTATTCATGTCGCGCACGCATCTGCGACCGCGATGCCGACCTGCGTGCGCGCAAAGAAAAACCCCGCCTTGCGGCGGGGTTTTTCGTCAGGCAGACCGGTGCGAATCGATCAGAAATCCATGCCGCCCATGCCGCCCATGCCGCCGCCCATGCCGCCACCGGCGGCCGGCTCGTCCTTCTTCGGCGCTTCGGCGACCATCGCTTCGGTCGTGATCATCAGACCGGCGATCGAGGCCGCGTTCTGCAGCGCGGTGCGGGTGACCTTGGTCGGGTCGAGGATGCCGGCTTCGACCATGTCCACGAACTCGCCGTTCGCGGCGTTGTAGCCGAAGTTGCCCGAACCTTCCTTCACCTTGTTGACGATGACCGAGGGCTCTTCGCCGGCGTTGGCGACGATCTCGCGCAGCGGCGCTTCCATCGCGCGCAGCGCGATCTGGATGCCGTGGTTCTGATCCTCGTTGGCGCCACGGAGGTTCTCGATCGCGGCCTTGGCGCGGATCAGGGCGACGCCGCCGCCCGGGACGATGCCTTCTTCCACCGCGGCGCGGGTCGCGTGCAGCGCGTCTTCGACGCGGGCCTTCTTCTCCTTCATCTCGATCTCGGTCGAGGCGCCGACCTTGATCACGGCCACGCCGCCGGCGAGCTTGGCGACGCGCTCCTGCAGCTTCTCGCGGTCGTAGTCGGAGGAGGTCTCCTCGATCTGGGCCTTGATCTGCTTGATCCGGGCCTCGATCGCGGCGGTGTCGCCGGCGCCGTCGATGATCGTGCTGTTCTCCTTCGAGATCTGCACCTTCTTGGCGCGGCCCAGATCCTTGATCGTGGCCTTCTCCAGCGACAGGCCGACTTCCTCGGAGATCACGGTGCCGCCGGTGAGGATCGCCATGTCTTCCAGCATCGCCTTGCGACGATCGCCGAAGCCCGGGGCCTTCACGGCGCAGACCTTCACGATGCCGCGGATGGTGTTGACGACCAGGGTCGCCAGGGCTTCGCCCTCGACTTCCTCGGCCACGATCAGCAGCGGCTTGCCGGCCTTGGCGACGCCTTCAAGCACCGGCAGCAGGTCGCGCACCGACGAGATCTTCTTGTCGTGCAGCAGGATGAACGGATCGTCCAGCTCGGCGGCCATCGACTGCTGGTTGTTGATGAAGTACGGCGACAGGTAGCCGCGGTCGAACTGCATGCCCTCGACCACGTCCAGCTCGTTCTCCAGGCCCGAGCCTTCCTCGACCGTGATCACGCCTTCCTTGCCGACCTTGCGCATCGCCTCGGCGATGATGTTGCCGATCGACTCGTCGCTGTTGGCCGAGATCGTGCCGACCTGGGCGATCGCCTTGTCGTCGGCGGTCGGCTTGCTGATCGCCTTCAGCTCGGCGACGGCGGCGATCACCGCCTTGTCGATGCCGCGCTTGAGGTCCATCGGGTTCATGCCGGCGGCGACCGCCTTCATGCCCTCGCGGATCAGCGCCTGGGCCAGCACGGTCGCGGTGGTGGTGCCGTCGCCGGCGTTGTCGGAGGTCTTGGACGCGACTTCCTTCACCATCTGCGCGCCCATGTTCTCGAACTTGTCGGCCAGTTCGATCTCCTTGGCGACGGACACGCCGTCCTTGGTGATCGTCGGGGCGCCGAAGCTCTTCTCGAGCACGACGTTGCGGCCCTTCGGGCCGAGGGTCGCCTTGACGGCGTTGGCGAGGATGTTCACGCCGCGGACCATGCGGACGCGGGCGTCTTCACCGAAACGAATGTCTTTTGCTGCCATGGGAATGACTCCAGGAATTCAGTGCGTGGGGATGGGGTTCGCGGCGAGTGCCTGCGATCAACCCAGGATGGCGAAGATGTCGTCTTCGCGGACGACCAGGTAATCGGTGCCGTCCAGCTTCACTTCGGTGCCGGCGTACTTGCCGAACAGCACCTTGTCGCCGACCTTCACGGCCGGGGCGCGCGTAGAACCGTTGTCCAGCGCCTTGCCGGCGCCGACGGCCACGACCTCACCCTTGATCGGCTTCTCGGTGGCCGAATCGGGGATGACGATGCCACCAGCGGAGACCTTTTCTTC
>JBIJBH010000298.1:0-5182 GCA_044345315.1 Lysobacteraceae bacterium | reverse complement strand
TCGCATCACTCCTTGAGCATCGAACGCGCCAGCGCCGCCAGATGCACTTCGTCGGGGCCGTCGGCGATCCGCAGCGAGCGCGCGCCGGCGTAGGCCTGGGCCAGGAAATGGTCCTGCGAGAGACCGCCGGCGCCGTGCATCTGCATCGCGCGGTCGATCACCGCGCAGGCCATGCGCGGGGCGACGATCTTGATCATGCCGATCAGATCCTTCGCGCCCTTGTTGCCGTGCGCGTCCAGCGCCGCCGCGGCCTGCAGCGTGAGCAGGCGGGCCTGTTCGATTTCGCAGCGCGACAGTGCGATCGCTTCCTGCGCCATGCCGTGGCCGCCGAGCGGACGACCGAAGGCGTTGCGTGTGCGCGCCCGCGCGATCATCGTCTCCAGCGCGCGCTGGGCCAGACCGATCAGGCGCATGCAGTGATGGATACGCCCGGGCCCGAGCCGCGCCTGCGCGATCTCGAAACCGCTGCCCGGCGCGCCGAGCAGATTCGCGGCCGGCACGCGCACGTCGTCGAACGCGATCTCGACATGGCCGTGCGGCGCATCGTCGTAACCGAACACGGTCAGCGGGCGCAGCACGCGCACGCCGGGGGTGTCCATCGGCACCAGTACCATCGACTGACGGCGATGCGGCGCCGCATCCGGATCGGTCACGCCCATCACGATCAGGAGCGCGCAGCGCGGGTCGCCGGCGCCGGTGGTCCACCATTTGCGGCCATTGAGGACCAGACTGTCGCCGTCGCGCACGATCGGCAGCGCGATGTTGGTGGCGTCGGAACTCGCCACCTCCGGCTCGGTCATCGCGAACGCGGAGCGGATCTCGCCGGCGAGCAGCCGCGGCAGCCACGGCGCGCGCTGTTCCTCGGTGGCGAAGTGCAGCAGCACTTCCATGTTGCCGGTGTCCGGCGCGCTGCAGTTGAAGACTTCCGGCGCGTACAGGCTGCGGCCGGTGCGCTCGGCGATCGGCGCATAGTCGAGATTGCGCAGGCCGGCGCCGAGTTCCGGATGCGGGAGGAACAGATTCCACAGCCCCTGCGCCTTCGCCTCGGCCTTCAGCGTTTCCAGCAGCGGCGGGATGGTCCAGCGCGTGGCCGGATCGGCCGCATGCATCGCGAACGCGGCTTCCGCCGGCACGATCCGCTCGGCGACGAAGCGCGCGACCTCGGCCTGCAGGTGCAGCGAGCGTTCGGAGAAGGGGAAGAGGGAGGCGGCGGCTTCTGCGGTCATCGATCGTCCGGTGTGCGTCAGGTGAGCGGGGTCAGTAGTACGTCCACAGCGTGCGTTCGCCGTGCAGATGCGGCAGCGCGTTCCACGAACCGATCCGCAGCCGGCCGCGATGCGGATGGAATTCCGACAGTGCGCTGTTGCGCAGCGACAGATTGAGTTCGACCGCGCGCTCCGCGGGCACGTCCAGCGCGATCTGCGCCAGCCGCGAGATCACGCCGCCCGAGCTGAGCACCAGCGCTTCGCCCTCGCCCGCCAGCGCCTGCAGCCGCTCGCCGGCGGCGTGCACGCGTTCGCCGAACTCGGACCAGCGCTCCGGCAGACCGGGCAGTTCGTCCGCGGCCCAGGCCAGCAGCGCAGCGCGCAGCATGGCGCCGACATCGCGCGGATCGCCGCTGCGGCTGGCGATCGCGATCGGGTCGTCGGCGTTGTGTTCGAGCCAGACGCCGAACACCGCACGATGATCGAACTCGGCGAAGCCCGGGTCCTGGACCGGCTCGGGCAGCGGCAGGCCGCGGGCGGTGAAGGCCTCGGCGATCGCGGCGGCGGTTTCGGCATGGCGGCGCATGCCGCCCACGATCACCGTTTCGAAACGATGGCCGCCGCGCACCAGCCAGTCGCCGAGGCGTCGCGACTGTTCCCAGCCGCGTTCGGAGAGGCGGTCGTAATCGTCGGCGCCGTAACTGGCCTGGCCGTGGCGCACCAGCAGCAGGCTCATGAGGCGTCGATCTCGCGGCGGGCGGCCGCCGAAACAGGAAACGGATTCACGCGCGGGTCCGGAAAGGGCTCGCGGCATCCTACGCCGGACGGGCGCTCGCCTCCAGCGCCGTGCGATCGACGGGCGAGCGCCGTGGCCGCGCGCCCGTCGCAGCGCACCGATCAGGCCGCGGCCGACACCACGAAGCGCGTGGGTTTCGCGCGGTAATGGCCGTGGCCGATCAGATCGATCCCGCAGGCCAGCCCGGACAGCCATTCCAGCATCGCGCGCATCGCTTCGCCGCGGAACGGCATGCCGTGCTGCGGCACGATCATCGCCGGGTCGAGTTCGCGGACCATGTCAACCCAGGCGCGCACCGCGCGGTTGCCGGCCATGTAGCGGCGATGGAACCCTTCCATGCACGGGCGGTAGCCGTCGAAATCCTCGACGAACGCATACGCCTTGCCGCTGGGCACCAGACCGGAGCAGACATCGCCGGAGAACAGGATCCGGCTCACCGGGTCGTAGAACGAGAGATTGCCCACCGAATGCAGAAAATGCGCCGGCAGCGCCAGCAGTTCGCCGCTGCCCAGGGCGATGCGGCCGCCCTCGTCGTCCACCAGCAGATAGCGCTCGCTGCCGGCGTTCTCCATGTAGTGCGGCACCAGATGCGGCACGAACCGGCCCCACAGCTTCGAACAGACCACCGTTGCCTTGGTGTAGAGCAACCATTTGTCGACCGAGCCGATGATGTCCGGGTCCTGGTGCGAACACAGCACCAGATCGATCTCGTGCGGGCGTACGTGACGGCCCAGCGCGAGCTGCAGCGGCGTGTACAGCAGCGCACCGCCCGGGTCGATCAGCGCGGAACGGCCGTCGTGCACGACCAGGAACTGATTGGCCTGGACGCCGTCGTCACCGCGGACGAGATCGTTGAAGACGACGCAGCGGTGCCCGCCGGCGTCGTGAAGCATGAAAGCCATGGTGTCGCTCCCTGCGATCGAGTGTGGCGCGCACACTGCGCGCGAGGGCGTCGCGCGATCTTGATCCCGCTCAAAATCGGCGGCGGCGAGACGGAGAATCCGACGATCGTCGATGCGCACGCGCGCTGATTGCGCGCGCGGTCACGCTTCGGAGGCGCGCGGCCGCAGCCGGATCAACAGCAGTTCGCCGCCGCCATCGATCGCGAATCGAAGGCGTTGCGCGTTCGCCGATAGAAGCAGACTATCGGCAGCGGCCAATCGCACGCGCGCGTGCTCGCCGCTGCACTGCGCATGCCCGGCGAGCACATGCGCCACCCAGTGTTCGCCGGGTTCGACGAACAGCAGCATCGAACCCACCAGCGGGCGATGCCACAGCTCGGCGTCGATGCGATCGCGGCGCCACATCAGGTTGAAGTCGTGGGTCGGGCCGTCGATCAATTCGCCCTGCACCGCGCGCTCGCCGGCGAAGCGCACCCGTCCGTGGGGCGGCAGCGCCTCGCGGATCTCGCCGTCGTCGAACCGCAGGCGCACGCCCTGCCCGCGCAGCAGCACCAGTTCGCGCTCGACGCCGGGGAACACCGAGAACGGCCCGTCCTGTTCGATCTCGGCGATCGACAGGCGCCAGTCCCAGTCGTCGGCCGTGTCCCCGGCCGTGTCCTCGGCCATTTCGGGCCAGCGCAGGATCTCGCGGGTCCAGCCCAGGCCGTTGCGCCAGCGCGCGCGGCGATAGTCGTGGGCGGGCAGCAGGCGCAGGGGCGGCGGAATTTCGGGCATGCGGCTTGCAACGGATCCGGCGGGGGCCGCCCGAGTGTAGCGGAGCGCAGACGCGACGACGGAGGCCGCACGCGGCGGCCTCCGTCGGATCGCTTCGGATTGGATCGGATTGGATCGGGTCGGCGCAGGCCGGAGCGGCTCAGCGCTTCTTCGCCGGGGCCGCGGCGGCCTTCGGCGCCGAGCCGGGCCGGGCCGCGGCCGTCTTGGCCGGGGCCGCAGCGCCGCCGACCAGGATCATCTCGCGGTTCTTCTCCACCGTCTTCAGGCCGATGCCCTGGACCTGGGCGAGCTGCTCGGCGCTGCGGAACGGGCCGTGGGCCTTGCGGTAGGCGACGATCGCTTCTGCCTTGGAGGGACCGACGTTGACCAGCACGCGGTCGAGAGTGGCGGCATCGGCGGTGTTGATGTTCACCTTTTCGGCGGCGAAGGCGCTGCCGAGCAGGCCCAGCGACAGGGCGGCGGTGGCGATCAGGGTGTTCAGGGACTTGTTGGCGAACAGGTTCATGGCATGGCTCCTTTGCGTTGGGTGTCGTGGTGTTGGATGAATGAATGGATTGCGGTGTGCTGCGTGGTGTGTCGCGACCCGCCTCCCGATCCGCCGGTGCCGTGTTTCGCCGTACCGGCCGGACCGTGGGCTGCGTCGCGTCGACAGGGCACAGTCTCCGGATCCGGCGGGGTCGGCCCCATCGGCGAACACCCCGGCGCGACCCCGGGCAATGCCGCATCCGGGGGTAGGGAAATCCCTACCCCGTCCCCCGGCGGCGACCGGCACGGGCGGCGCGAAAACGCGGGGCGTACAATGTCGGTTCCCTTGGCATACCGGTTTCCGCCGCATGGACATCAGCAGAGTCGAGCGTTACGTCGGCGAAAAATGGGACGACGAGATCGTCCCGCAGCTCGTCGAATACATCCGCATCCCCAACAAGTCGCCGATGTTCGACAGCGACTGGGTCGCCCACGGTTACATGGACGACGCGGTGAAACTGATGGAACGCTGGGCGCGGGCGCAGAACGTGCCCGGCATGCAGGTCGAAGTGGTGCGGCTGGAAGGGCGCACGCCGCTGATCTTCATCGACATCCCCGCGAGCGCCGACGCAGGCACCGGCGACGACTGCGTGCTGCTGTACGGCCATCTCGACAAGCAGCCGGAAATGACCGGCTGGGACGACGACCTCGGCCCGTGGACGCCGGTGATCAAGGGCGACCGTCTCTACGGCCGCGGCGGCGCCGACGACGGCTACGCGATCTTCGGTTCGATCGCCGCGATCCAGGCGCTGCAGGCCCAGGGCGTGCCGCACGCGCGCTGCGTGGTGATGATCGAAGCCTGCGAGGAATCCGGCAGCTACGACCTGCCCGCCTACGTCGATCATCTGGCCGCACGCATCGGCCGGCCGTCGCTGGTGGTCTGCCTCGACTCCGGCTGCGGCAACTACGATCAACTGTGGTGCACGACCTCGCTGCGCGGCCTCGCCGGCGGCAATCTCACCGTGAAGGTGCTGGAAGAA
>JBIJBH010000405.1:0-3806 GCA_044345315.1 Lysobacteraceae bacterium | reverse complement strand
GAAACCTTCAAGAAAACCATGTAGCCTCGATCGATCTCCAGGTAACGAGCAGTGCTCCCGTCGCAGCCCGGCCTGCCCATTTCGACAGCCTAGACGTGGGCAGCCCCCGGCATCGCCCCGGATGCCGTCATCGCCGGCTGTGGCCGCACGGGTCCCGGCATACCGCCGCACCTTCCGGGGACGCTTCTCGCCCGGCCAGGATCCGCATCCAGCATGCCCTGCGGGACGCGCTGCCTTAGAATGCGCCGCATGCGCCTCAACAAACACATCAGCGACACCGGGTACTGCTCGCGCCGCGAGGCCGACCGGTTGATCGGCGAAGGCCGGGTCACGGTCAATGGGCAGCGCGCGCGGGTCGGCGCCGAAGTCGCCGAGGGCGACGAGGTGCGGATCGACGACGAGATGCTGCGCCCGCGCACCGCGGCGAAGGGCAAGCGCCGCCACGTCTACATCGCCCTCAACAAGCCGGTCGGGGTGACCAGCACGACCGAGGAAGGGGTGAAGGGCAACATCGTCGACTTCGTCGGCCACGAGCAGCGGATCTTCCCGATCGGCCGGCTCGACAAGGACTCCGAGGGGCTGATCCTGCTGACCAGCAACGGCGATATCGTCAACGCGATCCTGCGCGCCGAGAACAAGCTGGAGAAGGAGTATCTGGTCGCGGTGAATCACCGCGTCACCGACGAATTCCTGCGCGGGATGAGCCGCGGGGTGCCGGTGCACGGCGAGACCACCCTGCCCTGCAGGACCTCGAAACTGGGCCCGGTCGGGTTCCGGATCGTGCTGACCCAGGGCCTGAACCGGCAGATCCGGCTGATGGCCGCGCATTTCGGCTACCGGGTCAAGCAACTGCTGCGGGTGCGGATCGGCAACATCAAACTCGGCCATCTCAAGCCCGGGCAGTGGCGCAATCTCACCGACGCCGAGTTGCGCGGCTTGCTGCCCGAGCATCGGGACTGGTAAGACGCCGGCCGGCGGACGCGATGCAGCGTTCCGCAGCGGTCGCCCGGTCGCGCCTTGATCGCGCCGGCATTGGCTACAATTCCGCCCTGCCGGCCCGGTGAACCCGGGCCGTTCCTTTCCCGCATCGAGTCCGCATGAGCACTCCCAAGCATTCCAAGCTGATCATCCTCGGTTCCGGCCCCGCGGGCTGGACCGCCGCGGTCTACGCCGCCCGCGCCAATCTCAAGCCGGTGGTCATCACCGGGCTGCAGATGGGCGGGCAGTTGATGACCACCACCGAGGTCGACAACTGGCCGGGCGATGCCCACGGCCTGATGGGCCCGGACCTGATGGCGCGGATGCAGGCGCACGCCGAGCGCTTCGACACCGAGGTGGTGTTCGACCAGATCCACACCGCCGACCTGTCGCAGCGGCCGTTCCGGCTCAAGGGCGACAGCGGCGAGTACTCCTGCGATGCGCTGGTGATCGCCACCGGCGCCACCGCCAAATACCTCGGCATCCCCTCCGAGGAGAAATACAAGGGTCGCGGCGTCTCCGCCTGCGCCACCTGCGACGGCTTCTTCTACAAGGACCAGGACGTGGCCGTGGTCGGCGGCGGCAACACCGCGGTCGAGGAGGCGCTGTATCTGGCCAACATCGCGCGCAAGGTCCTGCGGGCCGAGAAGATCATGCAGGACAAGCTGTTCGCGAAGATCCAGGCCGGCAAGATCGAGCCGGTCTGGCACCACACCGTCGACGAAGTCCTCGGTGACGACGCCGGCGTCACCGGTCTGCGCGTGAAGTCGGTGCAGGACGGCAGCACCCGCGACATTCCGGTGCACGGTTTCTTCGTCGCGATCGGCCACACCCCGAACACCACCCTGTTCGAGGGCCAACTGGCGATGAAGAACGGCTACCTGCAGATCCGCTCCGGCCTCGACGGCATGGCCACCCAGACCTCGGTCCCGGGCGTGTTCGCCGCCGGCGACGTCGCCGACCAGGTCTATCGTCAGGCGATCACCTCGGCCGGCTTCGGCTGCATGGCCGCGCTGGACGCCGAGAAATTCCTCGACAAGGGCGAGTGACCGGGACACTCCGATGCTCAGGATCAGCGCGGACTTCGAAGCCCTCGACCTCGCGCTGATCCATCGTTTCCTGTCGACCGAGTCGTACTGGGCTGCGGGCATTCCCCGCGACACGCTCGAACGCGCACTGCGCAATTCGGTCTGCGTCGGCGGATTCCTCGACGATGCCGGCCAGATGGCGTTCGCGCGGGCGGTGACCGATCAGGCGACCTTCGCCTATCTCGCCGACGTGTTCGTGCTGCCGGAATATCGCGGTCGCGGCCACGGCCGCGCGGTGGTCGCGGCGCTGATGGCCGACCCGCGGCTGCAGGGGCTGCGCCGCTGGCATCTGGTCACCCGCGACATGCAGCGGATGTACGCGGCCTTCGGTTTCGTGCCGCTGACCGAGCCGGAAAGGCACATGCAGAAGCATGATCAGGACGTTTATCGGACACTGCCGACGGCATGAGCCCCAGCGCGCTGTCCTCGCTCAAGACCCTGTCCGCGTCCGCGTGGGATGCGCTCCACGACGGCCGCAATCCCTTCGTCGCGCACGCCTTCCTCGCCGGTCTCGAAGACCACGGCTGCCTGCGCGCCGACTGGGGCTGGACCCCGCATCATCTGACCTTGTGGGACGGCGACGCGCTGGTCGCGGCCGCACCGGGGTATCTGAAAACCAACTCGCACGGCGAATTCGTCTTCGATCACGCCTGGGCCCGGGCCTATGCCCATTACGGCCGCGACTACTACCCCAAATGGCTGTGCGCCGTGCCCTACTCGCCGGTCACCGGCCCGCGCCTGCTGGCGCGCGATGCGGCCGCACGCGCGGCGCTCATCCGGGCAATACCCGCGTTCGCGCGCGCCGCGGGGGCGTCGTCGGCGCACGTGAATTTCCACGCCGAGGACGAGGAAACGGCCTTCGACGACGCATGGCTGCCGCGGCGGGATGTGCAGTACCACTGGCGCAACGAGGCCGGTTGGCGCGAATTCGGCGACTTCCTCGCCGCGATGGATCACAAGCATCGCAAGAACATCCGCCAGGAGCGGGCCAAGGTCGCGCGCGCGGGCGTCGCGTTCCGCATCGTGCACGGCGACGAAGCCGACGACGCCGACCTGATCGCGATGCACCGCTTCTACCTGCGCACCTTCGTCGACTACGGCAATTCGCCGGCGCTGACCCTCGATTTCCTGCGCCATCTGGCGCGGACGATGCCGCGGTCGCTGGTGCTGATCCTCGCCGCGCTGGACGGCGAGACCATCGCCGGCGCGCTCTGCCTGCGCGGCGGCGATACCCTCTACGGCCGCTACTGGGGCGCCTCGCGCACCCTGCCGGGCCTGCATTTCGAGACCTGCTACTACCAGGGCATCGACTACTGCCTGCGCGAAGGGCTGACCCGCTTCGAACCCGGCGCGCAGGGCGAACACAAGATCGACCGCGGCTTCCTGCCGGCCTTCGTGCGCAGCCGGCACTTGCTGGCGGACGCCGACTTCGCCGCCGCCCTGTCCGGCTGGTGCCGCGACGAGGCCGAAGCGGTCTCGCGCTACGCCGCGGAACTGGCCACCCACAGTCCCTTCCGGGCGGGCGACGGCGGGTGAGACTGCGCCTGCCCTGGCTGGCCATGGAGCCGGCCGCGCCTTTTCCGCCGCCCGCCTCTGCGCTGCGCGACCCCGACGGCCTGCTCGCCGCGGGCGGCGATCTGCATCCGGTTCGCCTGCTCAACGCCTACCGCCAGGGCATCTTTCCCTGGTACGGCGAAGGCGAACCGATCCTGTGGTGGTCGCGCGATCCGCGCACCGTCT
>JBIJBH010000297.1:0-5217 GCA_044345315.1 Lysobacteraceae bacterium | reverse complement strand
GGAGTAGACTGCGCCGTCCCCGCCGCCTCGCCCCCGACCCGCTCCGTGAATACCCCTCTCGCCGGCGGCCGCCGCCAGGCCGCGCTGGTCTTCATCTTCGTCACCGTGCTGATCGACGTCCTGGCCTTCGGGGTCATCATCCCGGTGCTGCCGCACCTGATCGAGGACTTCGTCGCCGGCGACAAGTCGAAGGCGGCGTACTGGGTCGGCTTCTTCAGCGTGGTGTTCGCGATCGTGCAGTTCCTCAGTGCGCCGGTGCAGGGCACGCTGTCGGACCGCTTCGGGCGGCGGCCGGTGATCCTGCTGTCGTGTCTCGGTCTCGGTCTCAATTTCATCCTGATGGCGCTGGCGCCGAACCTCGCCTGGCTGCTGGTCGCGCGGATCATCGCCGCGATCACCTCCGCCAGCTTCACCACCGCCAACGCCTACATCGCCGACATCACCGCGCCGCAGGACCGGGCGAAAAGTTTCGGCATGATCGGCGCCGCGTTCGGCCTCGGCTTCGTGCTCGGCCCGCTGACCGGCGGCATACTCGGCGACATCGATCCGCGGCTGCCGTTCTGGTGCGCCGCCGGGCTGACCCTGCTGAATTTCCTCTACGGCTTGTTCGTGCTGCCCGAATCGCTGCCGAAGGAGCGCCGCAGTCCGCGTGTCGACTGGCGCCATGCGCGGCCGATGGGGTCGGTGCATCTGCTGCGCGGCTATCCGCAGATCTGGGGCCTGGTCGCGGTCGCCTTCCTCGCCAACTTCGCGCATTACGTGTACCCCAGCACCTTCGTGCTGTTCGCCGATGCCAGCTACGGCTGGGGTAAGAAGGAGGCCGGCTACGTCCTCGCGGCGGTCGGCGTGTTCAGCGTGATCGTCAATGCGCTGCTCGTGGGGCGCCTCGTGAAGGGGCTCGGCGAGCGTCGCGCGCTGCTGCTGGGCCTGGGCTGCGGCGTGATCGGGTTCGTGATCTACGGCTTCGCCGGCGTCGGCTGGGTGTTCCTGCTCGGCCTGCCGATCAGCGCGCTGTGGGCGATCGCCGCGCCCGCGACCCAGGCGCTGATCACCCGTCAGGTCGGGCCCGAGGTGCAGGGCCGGATCCAGGGCGCGCTCAGCAGCCTGATCTCGCTCGCCGGGATCGTGGCTCCGGCGCTGTTCGCAGGCGCTTTCGGCTGGTTCATCGGCCCGACTTCGCCGGTGCATCTGCCCGGCGTGTCGTTCCTGATCGCGGCGGTGCTGCTGGCCGGTGCGTGGGCGGTCGCCTATCGCTTCGCGCGCGCGCCGGCCGCGCCGTCGACGGTGGCCGATCCGGCCTGATCGGCGTTCAGCCCTGCAGCGTGTCCAGCTCGTGAGTGGAGACCGGCAGGAAACACCAGAACGGCACCTTGTCCTGCGCCCAGCGTTCCGCGGCCTCGTCGAAGATCTCCAGCACCGCATCGAAACTGTCCGGCGCCTGCGCGCGCCAGTCGCCGGTGTGTTCGGCGATCAGCACGTAACCCGACGCCGGCAGCCAGGACAGATCGTTGAGGCAATCGGCCAGCGCATCGAGATTGCCGCCGAACCAGTCCGGGAACCGCAGCGTCTCGGCGATCTCGCGGATCGCGGCGTCGGCGTCGGCGCAGGCGCGCAGGTCCAGCGGCAGCACCGCATGGCCCAGCGCGCGACCGGTCTCGACCAGCGCTTCGCGATCGCGGGTGTCGACGAAATAGGCGCCGGCCTGCTGCGGATCGGCGAGCAGCGCGGCCAGCTCGACCGCGCCTTCGATGGCGGCGCCCGACGGCGTCGGTTCGGTCATCGTCCGGCTCCGCTGCCGTCGAGGGTGAAGCGCCGGAAACTGCGGTAGTGATCCTCGGTGTAGTAGTACTCGACCGGCGGGCGTCCGCCGGTGACGATCCGGCGCGCGCCGCGATCGCGCGAACCGGGGGTGTCCACCGTGTACTCGCGGTAATAGCCGCGCGGCTGCGGCGGCAGCAGGCGTTCGCGGTTCTGGAACACGCCGTCGTCCTGCCGATACGGATACGGCCCGCTGCGCGCGATCAGTTTCAAGGTGTCGATCGCTTCCGGCGGCAGGAAGTCCGGATACGTCGCTGCCGCGGTCGCGCCCTGTACCAGCGGCGGTGGCGCTTCCAGCGGATTGTCCGGCTGCGTCGCTGCCGCGCCCTGCGTCGTCGACGGCACGGGTTCCTGCTGCGAACGCCAGGCGAACAGCGCGAGCACCGCGATGATCGCGATCACCAGCCATTTCGATGACGAGCCCGCTCCGCGCATGAGGCCTCCGCTTGTTGTCGAGAGTGCCGACGATTCGCCGTCGACCGTGACGGTGGACCTGCACGCATCGATGCGTGCGGATCCATGTCAAATGGGTATGGCCAAACCGATTTGGCCAAACCGGTACCGATCAAACATGTACCGATCAAACCTGTACCGATCACACCGCTGCGACCCAACCCGCCGCCGTCGCTTCAGCCGCAGTCGACCGAACCGATCCTGCCGGCTTCGTCCAGACGCAGATTCAGCCGGTCCTCGCGGAAATCCATCGTCGCCATGCCGTCGTGCGGGATCACACGCACGATGGCGGCGCCGCTGGCGGTCTGCGCCGCGCGCTGGGTCGCCTCGTCGGGAGTGCGTCCCACGAAGGCTCGTGCAGCCTCGGCGTTGCAATTGCCGGCCGGCGCTTGCGGAGCGGGATCGCTCGACGGCGGTTCCTGCGCCGAGATCGGTGCGTAGGCGGCCAGGGTGATCAGGGCGAGCAGCGGCAGGTGCGACATGCGCGGATCCTTGTCCGTGGAATCGTCCGCAGTATGCACCCGGTTCCGACCTCCGGCGCGGCGCCGACCGTCCGGGGTCGGGAAGCGGCCATCCGCATGCGGCCGGGAAGGTCCCAGCGCCTCGCCGCGTGCCGCTCCGTTCGCTCCGCCTATCCAGATGCCGCGAGGGCCGTTGCGGCGTGCCCCTGACCCCCTCCACCCGCCCTCACGACCCGACCGATGGGCTCCCGCCGCGCCGCGCACCCGGCCCGAAAGAAGGCCGTGCCCGACCGTGCGTTCGGCCCGGGTCCTGCCGAGGCTTCGATCAATCCGAGGGATTCGATCCGAAAGATTCGCGCAAGTCTTTGATTCAAAAGACAAAGAAAAACGAGAGAATTCCCGGAGTTTTCTGAGAAGACTTTTGCAGCACTCGCCGCGAGAGTGCGCCCCGACCCACGGCGATGTTCGAACGGCCCTCGACCGGACGCCTTCGCCCGAGTGTCCGCCCTCCCCGAACCCCTCTCCACCCTCCACCCACGATTCCCAGGTGATCTCATGGATACGAAAGATACGTCGCAGCCCGAACTGCAGGCGAACGCCACCAGCAATCCGAAGAAGCCCTACGGCGCCGACACCCAGGTGCTGGTGATCGGCGTTCACGGCACGGTGAACGGGCCTGAGAACGTCCGCAACCTCACGAACATGGTCGGCAATTCCCTTCGCGACAATTATCCCGATGGGCGTGTCGTCACCGACAGCTCTTTCGCGTGGGATGCGGGACCGGGCAACAACGGCGACACCCGCGGAGTCGCGTCCAATCAGCTGACTCGGCACGTCATGAGCGAACTGAAGGATGCGTATCGGACCGGTCAGCTGGACCCGAGCAAGCCGGTGGTGATCCAGTTGGTCGGTTTCAGTCATGGCGGCAACGTGGCCCTGCAGGCCGCCGACAATATTTCCGAGGCCCTGAAGAACGATGCCAAATCCAATGGTCGGCCGCTGAACGCCGCGATCCACGTCGCGACGGTGTCGACGCCGGCGTATCAGGGCGACACCGCGAATCGCGGCGCACCGGGCGAAGATCCCGTCTTCGCCGCCAGCCGCGTGAATGCGGACGGCGTGCGCTTCGCGCATACGCACGTTAACGTGACCGGCGACGGTGTCGTCGATCTGATCGCCGGCGGCAGCCGCACCTATCGCGAACCCGAGAACGGCGGCGTCACCCGCAATCTCATCCTGCCGCGCTTCAACTGGAACGGCATCGACAATCACGGTGCGCCCCAGGATCGCGAGGAGCACATGCGCCGTACGGTGGATTTCATCGACAGCCGCCATCGAAACCTGGCGCCGCGCAACAACAGCCGCATCGCGGAAGCGGGTGACCTCGACGGCACGGTCGTCGCCAGCGCCCCGGCGCGTGAAAACAGCGCTCCCGCATCGATCGCGAATGCGAACCTCGCCGACGCCCGCTTCATGATCGACGCCCCCGGCGCGAGGGACACCGGGACGAGGCTCGGCGAACGGCAGACCGGCACCGGCGACACGATGCTGGACATCGTCAACGATCGCTACTTCAACATCGGCGGCAGGCAGGTCGAGAACCCGCATGCCGAGACGCTGAAGAAGGTTCTCGATGGCGTGCAGTCGCCGGAACAGACGCCGCAGAAGAGCCTCGACATCGCCGCCGCGCTGGTGGATGCCGCGTCCGGCAAGCTCGATCTGAGCAAGGACATCGTGGCCGGCCCCGGCAGGAACGGCAATTTCTACCTGGCCGACGGCGTGGGCGATACCGCCAGGACGGTCGCAGTGAACATCAACGACAAGGCCATCGACGGTGCTGCCCAGCGCCTGGCCGACGCCACCATCGCCAGGGCGCAGGAGCCGCAGACGATCGCCGCGACCCCGGCCGCGACCATCGAACCCGACCAGCAGAAGACATCTCCCCGCTCGATGGCGTGAACCGAAGCGCGGGGCGTTTCGACGCCCCGCTTCTCCGTGCGATGGCCGGGTGCAGGCGGTCCGGTCGTCGCGATATGCGGTGGGGGCGACGCTGCGGAACGTATCGCAGTGGGCATCGCAGTGGCGCAGGGTGCGTATGCCCGATGGCCGAATGCATCGCCGACGATCGCATCGGGTCATGACCCGGCGCTGCAGGGCTATGCGCGGCGCCCTGCAAACCCTCTCTTTCGCCGGGCTGAAAAGCCCCCGGAAAGCACCCAGACCGCTTCCGCGCCGGGTCGTCCCCGGAAGCCGTCGCCTTGAAGTCGGCCGGACCCGGACACGGCGCATTGCGGACATGTCCGCGGCCGGTCGCCATGACTTCCGGTCTACTTGACGGCTGGCGAGGCATCATCTACAAGTGTAGTACTACAAATGTAGAGGAAGCCGGTGTGGCCGACGACATCGTCCTGAGCGATCTGCAGTACGACCTGATGCGGGTGCTGTGGCAGGCCGGCGAGCTGAGCGTGGCCGACGCCACCGCGGC
>JBIJBH010000019.1:0-17558 GCA_044345315.1 Lysobacteraceae bacterium | reverse complement strand
CTCGTCGCCGAGCTTCGCGTTGAGCGTGCCGTAGAGGCCGAGCTGGCGGGTTTCCGGATCGGTCGCGGTGTAGGCGTTGCGGTTGAGCGCGCAGTATTCGCCGAACGCGCCGACCCCGAACAGATTGTCCGGACACGCGGCTTCGACGAAGTCGTCGCCGGGGAAGGTCGGGCCGTTGAAGCTCGGGAAGATGCCCTGCTGCGAGGGCCGCGGCTCCACCGCCGAGATCCGGCGGTCGCGGTCGTACAGCGCGTTGCGCTGGTAGGCGTCGATCACCAGCAGGCCGTCGACGCGATCGCCCTGGAAGCCGTAGACGAGATTGGCGTTGGTGCGCGCCTCGTCGCTGCCGCGGGTCGAATCGCCCCAGCTCAGGCCCAGACGCAGACCGTCGAAGTCCTTGCGCAGGATCACGTTGATCACGCCGGCGACCGCGTCGGCGCCGTAGATCGCCGATGCGCCGGTGGTCAGCACTTCGATCCGGTCCACCGCCGCCATCGGAATCGCGTTGATGTCGACGAAGTTCTCGGAACCGTTGGCGAACGACGACACCGCGACCCGGCGGCCGTTGACCAGGGTGAGCGTGGACGCGGTGCCGAGACCGCGCAGCGACGCGGCGGCGCTGCCGGCGGGCGAATCGGCCTGCAGCGCGCCGGAGGTGGCGGTGCTGAAGTTGCCGGTGCCGCCGCCGGTTTCGGAAATCTGCTTGAGCGCATCGCCGACCGTATTCACGCCGAACTGACGCAGATCCTCGGCTTCGAGCACGGTGACCGGCTGCGCCTGCTGCAGATCGATCCCCGAGAGGTTGGTGCCGGTGACGACGATCGTGTCCAGATCATCCTGAGCTGGATCATCCTTGTTCGAAGCGTCCTGCGGCGCGGCGGGCGGGTCCTGCGCCGGCGGCGTCGCGTCCTGGGCGACGACCGGTGCGGACAGCAGCAGGGAGATGGCGATGGCGAGCGGTGCGATGCGGAGCATGGTGGACCTCGGGCGTACGGAGACGACACGGCTCGCGCGGCGCGCGGCAGCCGTGGCTGTGCGGATTCGGAAAGAGCGCGCATGCGGATGCGCGCGGACGGCGCGAACGCGGCGCGAGACGGATCGACGGACGGGCATGAAGCGACCGTGAGGCCGGAGACACCGAAGCGGCCCGCGAACGATCGCGGCGACGCGTGCGCGTCAGCGGTGCAGGACTATTCGTCCCACCATTCGCTGAGATAGAAGGTCCGGCACAGATGCCGGATATGGAAACGCGGTTTCGGCATGTCGAGAGACGTGGATTCCCCGCGACACTGATAAACCGGGGGCGCCGCCCTCGTCAAGTGCCGCCGTCGTCAGGTGCCGCCGATCGGGGATTGCGTCCGGCGCCGCGGACGCGGACGATCTGCCGTCCCCGTCGCAGCGCGAACGCCATGGCCCACGCAACGCTCCGCCCGCCGTCGCCGGCGCTCCTCTCCCGCATCGCGCTGCTCGCCGCGCTGCTGCTCGCGCCCTGTCTGCAGGCGGCGGATGCCGACGCGGCGCGCGCGACGCACCCGCGCGAACTGTTCCTCGCCGGCGGCAGCCTGCGCCTGTGCGCGTCGCTGTCGCCGAAGGACTGCGACGATCCGTCGACCGTCGTCGATGCACGCTCGCGCACGGCGCCGCGCTATCTGCTCGACGCAGACACCATCGATGCCGCCGCGAACCCGCTGCTGTGGCGCGGCAGGGACGCGCACCGCGACGCGCTCTTCGCGGTGCTGACCGATCTGCAGACGACGCTCGGTGCCGGTCCGCACGACGAGGACGCGCTGCGCGATGCGCTGGCCGAACGCTGCGTCGCGCCCTCGGGCCGGGTCGGCCGCTGCGCGAACGGCAACGACGCGGTGTGGCGGCGGATCGACGACGACGATCGCGGCGCGGTGCTGGCGGCGCTGGAGCAGGCGCAGACCGTCGACGGCGTGCGTCGCCGCGAACGCGCTTCGCTCGCGCACGGGCGCAGCGCGCACGGCGCCGACATCCTGCGCGCGTTCGTCGCCGCCGCGCGCGAACGCGCGCAGGGCGCGACGCCGCGGATCGCGGTGGTCACCGCCTCCGCGTTCGATCCCTTCGATCCGGTCGATCTGTATCTCGATGCGTTCGCGCAGGCCGGCGCGGACGTTGAATGGTGGCCGATCGACGCCGCGGTCGCTGCGGCGGTGTTCGAAAGTCGCGGATGCGCCTATCTGCCGTCGCTGCGGATCGAACGTCTGCGTCTGCCCGGTCGCGATCACGTCTATCGGGATCTGGAGAGGCAGCAGGACCGCGCGTGCAGGGACCCGGAAACGCTCGCGCGCCTGCCCGATCGCGTGCAGGGCGTGTTCTTCGCCGGCGGCGATCAGTGGAAGCTGCGCCGCGCTTTTTTCGACGCCGCCGATCGTCCCAATGCCTGGCTGCTCGCGCTGCGCGCGGCGGTCGCGCGCGGCGATGTCGTCATCGGCGGCACCAGCGCCGGCAGCGCGGTGCAGTCGGGCGGCCCGATGCTCAGCAACGGCAGCGTCGAACAGGCGCTCGCGCGCGGCGCGATCGCGGCGGCGCCACCGGTGCCCGGCTGCGCCCGCGCCGGCAGTTGCGGCGCGCTCGACGAGAACGCTTTCACCTACTGGCCCGCAGGCGGTCTCGGTCTGGCGCCGGGGCTGATCGTCGATACGCATTTCTCCGAACGCGCGCGCGAACTGCGTCTGCTGCGGCTGCTCACCGATACCGGTCATCGCTGGGGCATCGGCGCCGACGAGACCAGCGCGCTGCATCTGCGCTGGATCGACGAGACCGCGTTCGAACTGCGCGCGCTCGGCGCCAGCGGCGGCTGGCTGTTCGACGCCGCCTCCGCCTGTCAGGGTCGCGATCTGCAGGCGCAGGCGTATTACCTCGCGCCCGGCGCCACCCTGCGCGTGGATGCGCAGGGCGCGCGCTTCGTCGCGCTGCCCGAGCAACGGCGGATGACGCCGGCACCTCCGAGTGCGCGTGATGCGCTCGATCCCGGCGCCCTGCGCGGCGTCGCGCAGCGGATCGCGGCCGCCGATACGGACGCGCCGCAGCGGGCCGCAGTCGAACAGTCGCTGCGCGCGCTCAAGCGCGACGTGACCCTCGCGCGTACCGACACAACGGTGGTCGCGCACGCGCCCGATGCGGCGATGGCCAGCATCGGGCCGCTGCGCTTCGAGGTCGCCGATTGGCCGGGGTGCGGGCGCTGACATCCCGGATCGACCGGCCGGCGCCGCACGGAAAAATCGACCCGGCGCGCCGGCTTCCCTGCCGACGCGCCGGATCATCCCGCCTCAGTAGGGGGTGGTCGGCGTGAACGGCGCGGTGGCGTTGCGGCCGTCCACGCTCAGCACGATCGCCGTGCCGGTGTGGGTGTAGGTGGCGAAATCGAAGGTCTGACCGGCGACGAGTTTCGTGCGCTGCAGATTGCGGTAGATCAGCGGCGAGCCGGAGATCACCTGGGTGCGCTGGGTGTCGCTGCGCTCCTCGACGACATACACCGCGTTGCCGCCGTCGGCGGTGCCGCGGCCGTTGCGATCGATGAACAGCGAGGTGTTCTCGTCGATGGCGAGGCCGATGATCCGCGCGCTCGCATTGTCCTGGCGCAGTCGGGCCATGAACGCGAACAGCCGGCCCATGCGATCGCGCTGTGCGAAATGGGTATCGGTGACGATGTCGTTCATCAGCGGCAGATCGAGGAAGCCGTTGCTGAGGATCATGTTGCTGCGATAGGGATTGGCGAGGGCCTCGGCGCTGGTGACGCCGGACACGCCGTCGGGGTCGTAGATGAATTCGCCCTGCACCGCGAGCCCGGCGGAGAGTCCGCCGATCACCGCGCCGCGGTTGTAGGCCGCGCGGATCGCGTCTTCGGTGCGGGTGTCCTTCCATTGGTTGAGATAGTCGGCCTGATCGCCGCCCGCGATGAAGATCAGCTCGGCGTTGCGGATCACCCAGTCGGCGTAGTCGGAATTCGCCTTGTCGCGGGTGTCGAGCAGCAGGGTTTCGACCGAATCGGGCTTGAGCGTGCCGGTGACCAGGTTGAAGAGGTAATCGTTGTAGCCGTTGCTGCCGGTGGTGCGCAGCACGACCACATCGCCGCCGTTGGCGACGGGGAACGCGCGCTGGCTGAAGGCGCTGTCGACTTCGGCGCCGCCACCCATCAGCAGCATCGCCGGGCCGTTGACCGGATTGCGGCCGGAATCGGCGGCGTTGCCGGTCAGCCAGTTCTGCAGGTTGCCGGGTTTGGTCGGACGCGCGCCGACGCCACCGCCGCCGCCGGCGATGTTCAGATCCAGCGTGTACCAGCCGCTGCCGCGATACGCGGTGAGCTTGAGGTAATAGCGACCTGCGGCGGTGGCGCCGTAGCTGCCGGCCTCGGGGATGTTGGTGGTCTTGCCGCTGCTGATCGCGCCGCCGCTGGAGCGGTACAGCGCCCAGTCGAAATCGTCGCCGGCGTCGTGGTTCAGGCTGATGGTGAGCGTGGCCGCCGCGGCGAGGTCGAAATAGAACCAGTCGATGTCGCCGGAGGATGACAGACCGCCGGAGACGCGCACGCCGGAGCCGACCGGGCCGTCGGCCAGCGACTCGCGGTCGTTGTTTTCGCTTTCGTTGGTGACCTGCGCCATGACCGGCGCGATTCCGGATGCGATGAGACAGAGACAGACGAGGAGCAGAACGCCGCGCAGCGAAGCGCGCGCACGGTGGACGAGCGACATGACGACCTCCATGGAAGGATGCGATGAACCGATGCGGTGAACCGGACGCGACCGTCAACACGCTGCGCGCTGCAGCGGCGGACGCGATCGGACCGGGATGCCGACGCGGACGGGACGCGGTCGGCGGTGCGGCGCGCAGCGCCGCGGGCGACTCAGGCGGACGGGACTATTCGTCCCACCATTCGCTGAGATAGAAGGTGCGGCACAGGTGCCGGATGTGGAAACGCGGTTTCGGCATGACGATCCCGGAAGCGTTGAGCTTTACTTACGCTGGCCGGGCGATCGCGTCAAGCGGCAGGGCAGCATCCGTGCGCGTTGTAGCGGTTCCCGGCGTCGCGATTCGGCCGCGACCCCGAAGCCAATCCCGCCGCGTCATGCGGGCGCGAAGCGCAACGCTTCGCATTCGCGTGCGCATCCATCTCGGTCGTCGCGCCGCGCGCCGCAGCGGATCATCGCTGGCGGCTGAATCGTGCGCACGGGCTTGATCCGGATCAACATGCCGCCTGCGTCGACGCGGACACTGCGACCGTTCCGTGCCGCCGTCCCGCGGCGCGGCCCAGCACGAGGATTCCCCCGATGACCATCACAGACCGCACCCCCGCAACCCCTGCGACGCCCCGATTCGCCTGGCCGGTGCGCGCGATCCACTGGCTGAGCGCCGGTTTGATCCTGGTCGCGTATCTGAGCAGCGAGCTGAGCGAGGAGATCGAAGAGGGCGAGCGCGCCGGCATCGATTGGCATGTGCTCGCCGGCATCGGCCTGCTGCTGTTCGTGCCGCGCCTGCTGGCGCGCGTGTTCACGCGCACGCCGCCGATCGCGCCGGCGCCGCCGGCCTGGTCGTTGTGGCCGGGGCGGCTGGTGACGCTGGCGCTGCTGCTGTTCGTCGTGGTGCAGCCGCTGCTGGGCGTGCTCACGGTCTGGTCGGAAGGCCATGCGCTCGCGATCCCGCTCACCGGGTGGTCGCTGCCGCCGCCGTTCGCGCTGGGCGAGGAGGCAGGCGACGTCTTCGAGGAGGCGCACGAAGCCGTCGGCAACGCCTTCTACGCGGTGATCGCCGCGCACGCCCTGGCGGCGCTGTGGCATCACCTGTTCCGTCGCGACAACGCGCTGCGGCGGATGCTCTGAGCCGGTTCCGGCCGGAGAACTTCAACCGCCGGTGAGGAAGCGGATCAACCGATCGACCTTGCCGCGATACGGCGGGCGCACCCAGTCGCTGGCGCTCCAGCGCGCCTGCCACAGCACCGGCATCGCCTTGGTGAAGGCGTCGAAGCCGGCGCGGCCGTGGTACTGGCCCATGCCGCTGGGGCCGATGCCGCCGAAGGGCAGATTGTTCGCGGTGAAATGCAGCAGGGTGTCGTTGACGGTGACGCCGCCGGCGAGCAGCCGACCGAGGATGGTCTCGACCGTGCGCCGCTCGTGGCTGAAGGGATACAGCGCCAGCGGGCGATCGTGGTCCTCGACATAGGCGATCGCATCGTCCAGCCGCGCGTAGCCGCGGATCGGCAGGATCGGCCCGAAGATCTCCTCCTGCATCACCCGGGCATCGTCGCCGGGCTCCAGGATCAGGGTCGGCGGGATCAGGCGTTCGGTCTCGGCGCGGGCCTCGTCCACGGTCGCCAGCGGGATCACCTGCAGTCCGCGTTCGCGGGCGTCGTCCAGATAGCCGCGCAGGCGGCGGTACTGGCCTTCGTTGACGATCCGGGTGTAGTCGTCGGCCGCGCCCATGTCCGCGCCGTAGCGCGAGGCGACCTGCGCGCGCAGCGCCGCGACCAGCGCATCCCGCCGTGCTTCGTCGACCAGCACGTAATCCGGCGCGATGCAGGTCTGGCCGCCGTTGAACCATTTGCCGGTCGCCAGTCGCGACGCGGCCTGTTCGATCGGGAAATCGGCGGCGACGATCGCCGGCGACTTGCCGCCGAGTTCCAGCGTGAGCGGGGTGAGATTCGGCGCCGCCGCGGCCATGATCCGGCGCCCGACCGCGGTCGAACCGGTGAACACCAGATGGTCGAACGGCAGCGCCGCGAAGGCCGCGCCGATCTCCGCGCCGCCGAGGGCCGTGCCGACGCGATCGGCGGGGAAGACCTCGGCCAGCAGCTTCGCCAGCCAGGCACTGGTGCGCGGCGTGTGCTCGGAGGGTTTGACGAACACGTGGTTGCCGGCGGCGATCGCGGTCGCCAGCGGGATCAGGGTCAGGTTCACCGGATAGTTCCACGGCGCCATTACCCCGACCACGCCCACGCCCTCGCGCCGGATCTGCGCACGCGCCGGCCACAGCTTCCAGCCCACCGAGGCCCGCCGCGGCCGCATCCAGCCGCGCAGATGGCGGCGCAGGTGATCGATCTCGGCGATCACGGTCATCCCGTCCGAGAGCAGCGTCTCGTGCTCGGAGCGGTGGCCGAAGTCCGCCGCCACCGCCGCCTTCATCTCGGCCAGACCGGCCCGGAACGCGACCTTCAGCCGGGCCAGATCGTCCATCCGCTGCGCGTAGTCCGGCCGTCGCGCCCGCCAGCCGGCACGCAGGCGCTCGAGCGTCGGCGCCAGTGCCTCGACCGTGGTCGCGGGGTCGCTGGCTGTCGAGGGTCCCTCGCCGGCCCGACTCCGGGCGGCGGCGGTGGCGGTCATCGCGGCGTTGGCCGCGGTGATCGCGGCATTGGCGGCGGTCGTGGCCGCACCGGCGGCCGTCGTGGCGGTTGTGCTCATGGTCCGAGTTTAGTGCCTGCCGCGGACGCTGTGCTTAAATGCGGCGCATGTCGACCTCCGCGCCCTCCGTCCGCCCCTACCTCCACCATGTGCCGACGCTCGGCGCGCGGGCCTACATCGACCCGGCCGCGGTCGTGATCGGCGACGTCGTTCTCGGCGACGACGTGTCGGTGTGGCCGTTCACGGTGATCCGCGGCGACGTGAATTTCATCCGCATCGGCGACCGCACCAACCTCCAGGATGGCACGGTCATCCACGTCAGCCACGACGGCCCGCACGCCAAGCTGGGCGGGTTCGCCACCCGCATCGGCAGCGACGTGACCATCGGCCACAAGGCGATCATCCATGCCTGCACGATCGAGGATGCGGCGCTGATCGGGATGGGCGCGATCGTGCTGGACGGGGCGACGGTGAAGAAACACGGCTTCGTCGGCGCCGGCGCGCTGGTGCCGCCGGGCAAGGTGGTCGGCGAGGGCGAGATGTGGCTGGGCAACCCGGCGAAGTTCGCGCGTCGGCTGAAGGATTCGGAGATCGAGGCGCTGTACTACTCGGCGCAGCACTACGTGCGACTGAAAGACCAGTATCTGAATCCACCGGATCAGAACCCGCCGGCGTAAGCGGCGCACTCGGGAGGTGCGGATGAGCGGATGGCAGGACTGGCGCGAGACCGCCGCCGACCGGGCGCTGATCCGCGGCTGGCGGCGCGCGGGGGCCTTGGCGTCGGGCGGATCGGGCGAAGGCCTGGACGACGCGGGTCCGCCGCCGGCGCTGTGGGTGGCGTTCCTCGATCGTTTCGCGCTGTGGCTCGGGGTGGCGCTGTGCGCGGCCGGTGCGGTGTGTTTCGTCGCCGCCAACTGGGAGCACCTCGGCAAGCTCGCGCGTTTCGGCGGGCTGCAGGCGGCGCTGGTGCTGGCGGCGGCGGTT
Source organism: Lysobacteraceae bacterium (assembly GCA_044345315.1). Taxonomy (GTDB): domain Bacteria; phylum Pseudomonadota; class Gammaproteobacteria; order Xanthomonadales; family Xanthomonadaceae; genus Lysobacter_I. Next base: position 9,219 of record JBIJBH010000019.1, on the reverse strand, counting down.
GCGTTCCGGCTGGGGCTTGCGCGGCGCGGCGGGCAGGCTGCGCTGTGGCTGGCGACGATCCTGCTCGGTGCGCTGCTCGCGCTGATCGGCCAGACCTACCAGACCGGCGCCGACACTTGGGAGCTGTTCGCGCTGTGGACCGCGCTGGCCCTGCCGTGGACGGTGGCCGCGCGCAACGCCGCGCAGTGGCTGACCTGGGCGCTGCTGCTGAATCTCGCGGTCGGGCTGTGGCTGGGCCTGCATCCGAACGATCTGGTGTTCTCGGGCGACCGCGCGGCGACGACCCTCGGTCTGCTCGATCTGGGCCTGCTCGCCCTGCACGAAGCCGGCGGCCGGCGCTGGCCCGAGTTCGCCGGGGCCATCGCGCGCCGGCTGCTGGCCATGGCCGCGGTGGCGCTGTTGTCGCTGGCGGCGATCAGCGAGATCCTCGACAGCCGCGCGCCGGACTTCCTGCCGCCGATCGGCGTGGCCAGCCTGGTCTGGGCCGCGGCGACCGCCGCGCTGCTGGTCTTCGCCGTGCGCCTGCGCCGCGATCTGCCGATCCTCGCGGCGCTGGCGCTGGGCATCATCGCGGTGAGCACCGCGGTTCTGGTCGAAATCCTGTTCGATGGCCCCGAGCGCGCCGCGTACTTCCTGCTGATCGCGCTGGCGGTGCTGGCGCAGGCGGCGCTGGCTGCGTTCGCGCTGCGCCGGCTGGCGCGCGGAGAGGCGGCATGAGCGGGCGCGCGGCGAACGTGTGGGCACGGCTCCAGGCGGCCGGCGCGGCCGAGGGCGAGCGGCTCGGGGACGACACGACCCACTGGGCGCTGGCCGCGCTCACCGGGGTCGCCGCCTGGGTCGCGGCAGCGTTCCTGTTCGGTTTCTTCCTCACCGCCTTCGACCGTCTGTGGGACGCGCCGGCGCTAGCGTCCGCGATGGGCGCCGGCTGCTGCGTGCTGGCCTGGCTGCTGCTGCGCATCGCGCACGGTCGCGACTTCATCGAGCAGTTCGCGATCGCCACCAGTCTGGTCGGCCAGTTGCTGATCGGCATGGCCCTGACGGAGCTGCTCGAATCCGGCGACCGCATGGGCGAGACCCTGCTGTGGGCAGGGGTGGCCGCGGTGGCGCTGGCGATGTACGCGCTCGGACGGCCGGCGCTGCATCGCTTCCTCTGCGGGCTGGTGTTCGCCGGCGCGCTGTACGGGGTGTGCCAGGCGCAGGACGGTGTGATCGCGGCGATGGCGCCGCTGGTGCTGGCCTGGACCGCGCTGGCGCTGTGGTGGCGCAGCGTATCGCGCGACCGCATCGCGCCGGCGTGGCCACCGTTGGCCTGGGCGCTGAGCGCAGCCGCGCTGATCGCGCTGTGGTTCGTCGAACCCGATCGCGTGTGGTCCGGAACGACCGTCATCGTCGACGATTCGCCGTACCTCATCGCCGAGGCGCTGGGCGTTCCGCTGCTGCCGGCCTGCGTCTGGTGGCTGCTCTCGCGGCCGCCGCCGGCACCGGAGCGCACCCGGCTGCTCGGGTTCGCGCTGGCCGCGGTGTTCGCGCTGCTGTGGTGGCGCGCGCCGGGGGTGGGCTTCGGGGTGGTGCTCGCGCTGACCGGATTCGCACTGTACCGGCCGGCCTTGCTCGGTCTCGGACTGCTCGGCATCGGCATGTATCTGCTGCGGTATTACTACCAACTGCAGTTGCCGCTGACCGAGAAGGCCGGCTGGCTGTTCGTCGGCGGCGCGCTGCTGCTCGCGGCCCGCTGGGCGGTGCTGCGCATCGCACACGGGAGGACCGCATGAAGCACTGGCGCGCCGTCCTGATCGTGCTCGGTCTGCTCGCCGCGCTGGCGGTGGCCAATCACGCGATCTTCGGTCATGAACGCACCCTGCGCGAGGGCCGCGTGCTGCTGCTGGAACTCGCCCCGGTCGACCCGCGTTCGCTGATGCAGGGCGATTACATGGCGCTGCGCTTCGCTGCGGCGGAGCCGATCGAGCGTGCGCTGCGTCCGGCGTCGGGCACCGCGGGTGACCTGAGCGCACTCCGCCGCTGGGGCGGGAACTGCGGCCTCAATGGATGTCGTACGGCCTACGCGGTGTTCGATGTCGATCGCGACGGCGTCGGCCGCTTCGCGCGGGTGCAGGACGCGCCGCGGCCGATCGGCGCCGGGCAGATCGCGGTGCGGTTCCGCGAGCGCAATCCGCAAGGCATCCGGATCGCGAGCAACGCCTGGTTCTTCCCCGAAGGTCAGGGCGCGCGCTACGAACCCGCCCGCTACGGCGAACTGCGGGTGGCCGCCGACGGCACCGCGCTGCTCAGCGGTCTGCGCGACGCGCAGCGCAAGCCGCTCTGAATCCCGCGGGGTGTCGACACCGACGGCGTGTCCACGCCGATTGCGTCGCCGGCCGCGTCGCCGACCGCATCGCGGCAGAACGTACCCGGACCCCGCACCTCATCGGACGGCGCCGGAACCACTCCGGCGGGACATCCGGCCCGTACCGGAACGGTGCCCGCCCGATCGCCCGACGGCCATCGCCAGCGGGCGCGGATGACGGCCCCGCAGGCCTCCGCGGATGGAAATCAGCCTCCCGCCGACTCCCCGCAGCCGCGGATCGCGCTCGCCGGCAGGGTGCTAACGTCGAATCGCCTCGCGAACCACACAACGCGGGCGTCAGATCGTTAGCGCATGTCAGATTTTGGGGTGCATGCGCTAACCCACATTTCTCAGCATCCATTCAAGGAGATCGACATGGCCACTCAGGCTTTCCGTTTCGCCGCGGCATCCACGGTTCTGCTGCTCGCGACGATGTTCACCAGTCAATACGCCCATGCGCAGGCGAGCGATGGACGAGACAACCCCGGCGCGGGAACCGGGTTGGGCGAGCCGATGCCCAGCGCGATCGATCTGTCCGGCGACCCGGCCTGGCAGGTCTACGCCTTCGAGCGGGACGGCATCCGTTATCTGCAGATCAACGACAGCGGCTACACGCCGCGCGCGGCGGTCGGGCAGATCGGCCCGACCGCATGGGTCCTGCCGATCGGCCAGGATGCCGATCGGGTCACGATCGACGAAGACGTGCAGCCGCCGCCGACGAGCCGGATCGTTTACCGCGACGAGCACCTCGAGGTCGTGCATTACCGGGTGTCCGGTCAGGACTACTGGATCGTTCGGCCCGCGGCGTCATCGCAGTGATCGGGAAGACCAGACGGATTCTTCCGACAGGAGGACGCTGATCCGGTGCGCATGGCGGCGCACGAGGCCGCCATGCGCACTGACCCGGGCGTTGAGCAGCAGCGAAGCGGCCGTGCCCGCCTGGCTCACTTCCGCGTGGCCCGGGTCATGCGCCGAAACGGAGAAGTAGACGCCGCAGCGACGCGGCGTCCGCCACACGCGCATGCGGATGCGCAGCTCTTCCGGCTTCCAGTCGCACATCAGCACGATCGCGCTGCACAGGCTGCGGTAGGCGGCCAGCTGCAGTTCGACGCCGAGGGCCTTGGGATTGCCGTCGTCGAAGCGGATGGCGACGTGGGTGCCGGCCGCCCAGAAGTCCTCGAACGCCTGCGACTGGACCACCGCGAACAGGCCCTTTTCCTCGATCCCGATCGGGTACAGCGCCAGCGCGTGTTCGTTGAACAACTGCCGCTGCTGCGCGCCGCTGTTGTTGAGCGCGAACGCCTCTTCGTGCTTGCCCTGGGTCTTGAGCCAGCGCACCAGTTCGCGGCGCTCGTCGTCGAGCAGGATCTGGATCTGCGCCATGTACAGCACCTGGTCGCGCAGCACGCTTTCGTTGGAGAGCAGGGTGAGGCGCGAGATCTTCTTCGCCTCTTTTTCGGCGACGCCCGCGTCCACCGCCTTCTCGTAGTGCGCCGTGATCCGGGCGCCGAGGATCAGGAAGGCGGAGGCGGCGATCGACAGCCCGATCTGGGCGAGGAACACCGTTTCGTCGTAGGGAACGGGAGCGCCCGGGACGCGGACGTAGGTCATCGTCTGCGCGATCCCGAGATTCACCAGCAGCACGCCGAGCGCGGCGCCGAGCCAGCCGTGGTAGTAGGTCAGGAACAGCGCGGGGCAGATCATCAGCATCAGCACCGCTTTCCTGACCACGTCGTCCGTGCCGTGCCAGAACTTGAGGTAGGCGAACATCGCGGCGATGCAGGCGAGCGCGAAGGCGCCGTCGCGGATGGTCTTCGCGAGTCGACCGGCGTGGCGGCCGCCCTTGAGCCAGATCAGCACCGGCAGGACCACCATGAAGATGCCGAGGTAATTCCCGAACACGTTGTTCGCGAAGAACATCCACGACACGCTGTCGCTCGGCCCGCCCAGCGAGGCATTGAGGCCGATGGTGCACACCGCGCTCCAGGTCGCGGTGCACGCGGCCGCCACCGGCAGTCTGTGCGCGATCATCTCGGCGGTGCGCAGGGTCCTGCGCAGCAGGTAGGGCACGATCGAGCCGGCGACGATCAGCAGCCAGGGACCGAGATAGACCCACAGCGGATCGTACTTGTGCGCCTTGGGGATGCGCCCGTACAGGACCGCGGCGGCGTCGCCCAGGAAGACGAAGGGCCAGTAGCGGAAAGGCAGGAAGAAGAAGCAGGCCGCGCGCAGTCCCGCCGGCAGGAACCATTGATCGAACGAATAATGGCGAAGCAATAGATAGGCGAAGGCATAGCAGACGCTGAGCGCCAGCCCCTTCGCGATCGTCGTCGTCAGTCCCTTGGCGTCGTCCACACCCTGCTCCCAGTTCCCTGTGCCGGCCGGCGGCGCAGTCCGGCCACCTCCGGACCGCCTCCCGCCGCAGCCTGCACCATCCGCAGATCGGGCGCAAACGGTGCCGTCGGAACCAGGTACCGTCAGAGCCAGCCGATCACCATCCCCAACAGGCGCAGTTCCGCCAGATCCGCGATCGGCACCGGGGTTCGCGCCCGCTCCTCGCTTTCGCCGACCAGCACCCATGCGTCGCGGCGGATCGAGACTCTGCGGATGTCGGTCCGGCCCCACAGCGCGTAGGCGTAGAGGCCGCCGTCGACCACGTCCTCGTGCCGGGTGGCGGTGATGTCGACCAGGACGACCGCATGGCGCTTGATTTCGGGTTCCATGGTGCGCGACAGCTGGGTCAGCCAGCGCACGTTCTCGACCGGCGTGGCGGCCAATTCGCGGCGCAGCATGATTTCCGGCAGCCAGATGCGCTCCAGCTCGCCGGGCCGGCCGAATCCCGGCAGCCGATCGAGCACCACATGACCCGCCGGCGGCTCCACCGCGGCACCGAACATCCCCGCACCCGACGTGATGACGCCCGACTGCAGCAGGCGGTCGTACGACTCGCTGATGGTTTCGGGCGGCACGTCCAGCAGCTTCGCGATCTTCACCGCGTACTCGGCGGGGATCGGTCGCCGGCCGCTTCGCCACTGCGCAACGCTGTTGTCGCTGATCTTGCCGACATGGGCGGCGAGCGTCCGGCTGCGGATCCTGGTCTGGTCCATCGCAGCGACGAAGGCGTGGGTGTACTTGTTCATGGCGACGATCCTACTCGACCGGGGAAGTGTGCGAAGGAAAGGAAGTATTGTCATTGACAATGATCATAGGCAATGCTTTGCTTGACCCCACGCGGGCATGCGCCCGCGAGACGACGCGAAAAAGGAAGGGGGGCAGGATGCGAGTCGAAACCTGCCGTGTCGGTGGCGCCCTGCGCCTCGACGGCGGCACCCGGATCGAAGTCCACGACCGTCAGGGCGAGCGGGTCGGGCTCGGCCTGACCGTCCGGGTCGGTACGCCCCTGATCCTGGGCGGGGCCATACTCAGCCCGATCCCGGTCCGCATCGGTGTCTGGCGATACCTGTTCTCGCTGGGCGGCTGCCGGCGCTTTCTCGTCGGCCCACATGAAGTGCACGTCTGGCTGCCCGGCGAACTGGTTCCGCTCGCGGCGGACTGCGTCGACTGGGTGCATGTCGGGGTGACGGCGGCGCCCGGCGAGACCACGCGCGCGCCGCGCGGATCCGTCCTCGCGCCATTGCCGGGTGCGGTGGTGCTGCCCGGCCCCTGGCCGGCGCGCGATGTCGCCCGCGCGCAGTCGCGGAGCCGCGCATGAACAGACCGCACGCGCACACGTCCGCCGTCGGGCAAGCCCGGCGCACCGGTGCCGGCAACTGCGGCCGTGCGTGCCGGCGGCCGCGAGCGGGCTGAGTCGCCGTCGTGCTGGTCCTGACCCGTCGCATCGGCGAGAGCATCCGCATCGGCGAGAGCGTGCGCCTGACCGTTCGCGCCAAGCTGCGCGGGCACATCACGCTGATGCTGGCGACGGCCGCGCACCTGCGCGTGACCGACGATGCGGATGTCGTCCTGCTGCCCGAACGCCAGGACCGCGGGGGTCGACGCTATCGGGCTTCGCTGCTGCTCGGGGACTCGCTGCGCATCGGCGAGCATGTGACGGTGTGGATCGGCAGCGATCCGGAACCCGGGGCGAAGGCGCAGGCGCGCGGGCGTCAAGTCCGCATCGGCATCGATGCGCCGCGCGGCGTCGCCATCCATCGCGAGGAAACGCTGCGCGCGCCCGTGCCGCGGCGCCGTGCGAACGAGAAACATCGGTCGAGGGAATAGCCCGCGAGCGTGTCCGGCGGTGCGCATGCGGATGGCTCAGGGCCGCGTCACCGCCTCCAGCGACTGCAGCAGCGACAGCGCCCGGCTGCGCGAGTCGCCGCACATCTCCGGCTCGGGACGCAGCGAGACGCAGAACGGCGGACGTTCGGGGCGACCGAACAGACGGCAGCGCAGGTCGTCGTCGAGTTGCACGCAGGGCATGCCCGCCGGTTTGCCGTGGGGCATGCCGGGAATCGGCGAGGTGATCGACGGCGCGATGCAGCAGGCGCCGCAGCCGGGTCGGCAGTCCATGGGCGGCTCGGGACGGGAGGCGGAGCATTGTCGCCGCGAAAACCGCCGCCGCGCTGCCCAATCGCCGTTGCCGCAGGGTAGAGTAGATGCGGCATGCGACGACAGGCGCGGTTTCGGGACGGAGGCGAGATGCGGAGCGGGACAAGGGGGCCGGCGAGGCCCGGGCGCGGACAGGGGTCCGCGCGGGAAGCGGCGGCCCGAAGCGCATCCGCCCCGACAGCATCCGCCCCGAGAGCCGCTGCCGCATGAACCGTCGCCCGCCCGCGCTCGATACCGTGCGCGAGGTCTACACCCCCGAGGGCATCGCCCTGCGTCTGCCGGCCGCCGGTCCGGTGCCGCGCGCGATGGCCTGGGCGATCGATCTGGCGGTCCGCGGGGCCCTGCTGATGGTGGTCGCGGCGATCGTGGCGGTGCTGCAGGAGGCCGGCTACGGCCTGTATCTGATCGCCTACTTCGTGATCTTCTGGGGTTATCCGATCCTGTTCGAGGTGCTGTGGGACGGGCAGACGCCCGGCAAGCGCGCGCTCGAGCTGCGGGTGATCGCCGACGACGGCGCGCCGGTCGGCTGGATCGGCTCGATCGTGCGCAATCTGCTGCGCACCGTCGACATGCTGCCGTTCGGCTACGGCGTCGGGCTGGTCGCCAGCTTCGCCGATCCCTGGGGCCGCCGCCTCGGCGACATGGTCGGCAAGACCATGGTCATCCATGCGCCGCGCGAGCGGCATGCGGCGCGGGCGCCGGTCGAGGGCGCGCAGCCGCCGCTGCATCCGCTGCTGCCGCACGAACAGACGGCGGTGATCGCCTACGCCGAACGCGGGCCGCAGCTGACCCAGGAGCGGCGCGAGGAACTGGCGGGGATCGCCGCGCCTGCGGTCGGCGCCGGCGGCGCGATCGGGGTGCTGCGCTTGCAGGCCGTGGCCAACTGGCTGCTGGGGCGGCAATGAACGTCGCCCGTCTGCAGCAGGCCGTGCTCAAGCAGGAAGCCTTCGTCGCCCGTCATCAGAACGAGTGGAACGAATTCGAGGCCTGGCTGATCGCGCGCGGCGACAGTCCGCGCCAGGCCCGCGCGCAGCAGAAGGACTGGCAGGGATTGCGCGACGAGGACATGCCGGCGCGCTACCGCCGCCTGTGCCAGCAACTGGCGCTGGCGCGCAGCCGCGGCTACAGCCCGCAGGTGGTGGAACGGCTGCAGGGCCTGACCCAGCGCGGGCACGCCGCGTTCTATCGTGCGCCGCCGCCGCAGTGGCGGCGCGCGCTCGAGTTTTTTCTCGCCGATTTCCCGCGTCTGGTGCGCGCCCATCGCGGCTGCCTGCTGGCCTCGCTGCTGTTGTTCGCGGTGCCGCTGATCGGTACCTTCGTCGCGATCCAGATCTCGCCCGAACTGATCCACACCCTGCACGATCCGCAGCAGGTGGCGCAGTACGAACGCATGTACGACCCCGACGACGCCGAACGCCGGCTCGGACGCGAGAGCGGCAGCGACGTGATGATGTTCGGCTACTACATCATGAACAACGTCAGCATCGGCCTGCGCACCTTCGCCAGCGGGCTGCTGTTCGGGATCGGCAGCATCATCGTGCTCCTCACCAACGGACTGATGATCGGCAGCATCGCCGGACATCTGCAGGCGGTGGGTCACGGCGATCCGTTCTGGCGGTTCGTCGCCGGGCATGCGGCGCCGGAGCTGACCGCGATCGTGCTCGCCGGCGCAGCCGGGCTGCGGCTCGGTCTGGCGCTGGTGGCGCCGGGGCGTCGGCGCCGGGTGGATGCGTTGATCGACGCTGGACGGACCGGTGCGCGCATGTGCCTCGGCATCTTCGCGATGCTGGTGTTCGCGGCCTTCGTCGAGGCCTTCTGGTCGTCGATCGGCTGGATTCCCGCGCTGGTGAAGTACGCGGTCGGCGCGATGCTGTGGGTGATCGTGCTGGCGTGGTTGACGTTCGGCGGCCGCGGCGCGGCGCCTGTCCGTCCGGCGTCTTCTGCGGCGGGCGCATCGGCGCAGCCCGACGCGCCTTCGCCGACCGTCACCCGTCCCGCCTCCGCCGGAGAGCCCGGCGCATGAAGCTGGACGCGCTCACCGTCGAACTGCGTCCGCGCTCCTCGTGGGAGGCGATGGAACTGGGTACCGCGCTGGTCCGCCGCCATGCGCGCGCGATCTGGGTGCCGTGGCTGATCGTCACCGGCACGGTGTTCGCGCTGCTCAATCTCGCGGCCTGGGCGATCGGCCAGATCTGGATCGCGCTGGTGCTGATGTGGTGGCTGCGGCCGGTGTTCGACCGGATTCCGGCGTACGTGCTGTCGCGCGCCGTGTTCGGCAGCGTGCCGAGCGTGGCCGAAACCCTGCGCGCGCAGCTGCACTGGGG
>JBIJBH010000296.1:0-5234 GCA_044345315.1 Lysobacteraceae bacterium | reverse complement strand
GGCTCAGTGCGCCGTAGGGCGCCAGCGACGCCGGCAGCAGGAACACCCCGCTGCCGATCATGTTGCCCGCGACCAGGGCGATCGCGGACCAGAGGCCGAGCGGGCGTGGCGATGCGCTCACGCCGGAGCTCGGCGATTACCGGCGATTCCGATCTTCGCGCGGCGCGCGACGCGGCACGTCGCGCGTCTTGCCGGGCTGCGCTGCGGCTGCCGGTTCGGAAATCGCGCTCGACGTCGTGCGCGGGCGGATCCGCGGACGATTGCTCTCCAGCGGGGTCGGCTGCGGTTCGAGCCAGGTGCGCATGCTGGTGATGTCGACGTCCAGTCGCGAGTAGAAGTCGCGGTTCTGGGTGTTGGCCAGCGAGCCGGTGTTGCTGCAGGAGGCGAAGCCGCCGAACAGGCCGCCGCGCAGCACGTATTCGCCGCGCGCGTTGAGGGTGAAGATGCCCGAACCGCTGCTGCCGCCCTCGGTGGTGCCGCTGGTCCAGCCCGTGGTGGTCTGCACGCTGTCGGAGGCGATGGTCTGGCCCAGCGAGACCATTTTCGAGTCGCCGGCCGGGTGGTGGATCGCGATGATGTTGACGCCGTTGGCCAGCGGTCCGGCGTTCCAGCCGGCGAAGTACGCGGACGACGGCGGCGCATTGTTCAGACGCAGCAGCATGCCGTCGGTGGTGTTGCTCGAATACAGGTAGGTCGCGCCGCCGTTGAGCTGCGTGGTCGGCGTCTGCACCAGATTCCCGCAGCCGGTGGTCTCGTAGTTCCAGAAGGTGTTGAGGGTGTTCGCCACCGTCTGCATCTGGGTCGCGTTCGGCGGCAGGCTGGTGTTGCTGGTGAAACAGTGGTTGGCGCCGTGGAACAGCGGCACCTGGGTGACCGGTACGCTGTCGGCCAGCAGAGTGCCGGTGCAGATGAAGGTGCTGGTACCGCGCACGAAGCGCATGTGCGCGACCGCGTTCTTGGCGTTGACGAAGGCCGGGCCGAGTTCGTTGACGCGGCAGATCACGTCGACGTTGCAAGTGCCGGACTCGCCGATCTTCTCGATCAGCTGGAAGCTGTTGCGGCTGTCGGCGATCAGGTGCGACAGCGACGGCGCATCCAGACGCACCGCGAACGCCGGCACGCCCTTCGGCCGGAAGATTTCGACGAACTGGGTGTCGCCGTCGGTGTTCGGCGTCCAGAACAGGCCACCCGGGCCGGGCAGGCGCTTGATCTCGGCGCCGGTCATCAGCGCGACCACCTCCTGCGGGCGTGCGGAACCGCCGAAGCGCAGCTCGACGCGGTCGTCCAGCGCCTGCACGTCGAGGCCCACGCGCAGCGCCATCGCGTCCGGCGAGCGGATTTCGATCCGCGCGATCGAACCGCCGGCGACCGGTGTCCAGCGCAGCGCGGGCAACTGCGACTGCGCGCTTTCGCCGACGGCATCGCGGCCGATACCGATCTGGGTCGCCTTCAGCCCGGGCTCGGCGTTCTTGCGCTGCAGTTCGAGCAGGCGCTGCACCGGCATCTCGCCGTACTGCATCCGCACGGCGGGGATCGCCGCGGCGTGGGCGGGGCTGCCCGCGCGCCACTTCGGCGCCGGCATCGCCGGGGTGCGGCTGTATTCGCCCTGGACTTCGGATGCCGAGGCCAGCGGCGGCGCCGCGAGGGCGAGCATCAGGACGGCAGCGGGAGCGAGCGTCGTGCGGAGCGGGATGCGTGGGGTTTTCATGGCGTGTCGTTCGCTGGTCGTGTGGGGGCGGCTGCCGGAAGCGGCGCAGCGGCCTGTCGGGAAGGCTTCAGCCGGGCTGCGCGTCCGCTTCGCGGTACGCGCGGCGCAGCAGTTCGTGGAAATGATGGACCGCATTCTCGCGCAGCGGATTGAGCCGGCCGGCCTCGTAGGAGCCGGAGGCCAGGCCGCGCTGCACGTCTTCGCAGATGCCGATGTCCTCGTCCTGGACGACATCGCTGAACGACTGGTCGGCGGCGCGGCGCGCACTGCCGGCCTCCGAGTCGTCGGGCGCGTAGTAGGTATCGAACTCGACCCGGCAGCGGTCCACGCCGAGCGGGATCACCCGATTGGTCTGCAGCCGCCCGGGCAGGATATTGAGCATGGTGTTGGGCCACAGCCAGTAGTACAGCGCATCGCCGCTGCCGTAGAGCCCTTCGCCGCTTTCGAGGGGACTCCACTGCAGCGAATGCCAGGCCGCAGTTTCGGTGACGTAGCTGCGGTAGTCGAGCATCCGGTTCAATTCGGGATGTACGTGCGGGACGTGGTAGCCCTCGAGATAGTTGTCGACGTAGACCTTCCAGTTGCAGGCGACCTCGTAGCCGACGCGATGGTGATGGCGGTAGGTCTCCAGCCCGCGATCAGGGCCGAGGCGCGCGTCGATGCCGGCGACGAAGTCATCGAAGGACGGCGCCACCCCTTCATCCATCGCCGCGAACACCAGCCCCTGCCAGATCCGCGTCGCGAGCTGCGGCAGACGCACCGCGGACGGGTCGAAATCGGCCACGCCGGCCATTTCGGTCGCGCTGCGCAGGCGGCCGTCGAGGCCGTAGGTCCAGCCGTGATAGCGGCAGCGCAGCGCCTTCGCGCCGCGCCCGTCGCACTGCGCCAGCGGGCCGGCGCGGTGGCGGCAGACGTTGTGCATCGCCCGGATCATGCCGTCCGCATCGCGCACCGCGATCACAGGCAGCCCGGCCAGATCGGCGATCACGTGATCGCCGGCGTCCTGCAGCTGGCAGACGTGCGCGACCAGTTGCCAGCCGCGATCGAACACGCAGGCGCGATCGCGGGCGAACATCGCTGGATCGGTGTAGCAGCGCGCCTGCAGCGCCAGCGCCTCGCCCAGCGGCTGGGCGGCGAAACTCGCGGCGGGGGCGGCAGGGCGGACATGCACGGTCATCCGCCGAGTATCGCCCAGCGGCCGGCCGGCTGCCAGCTTCGGCGGCTGGGCGACCGACCGCCGGTGCGTTCAGCTCGCGCCGCCGCGCAGCCCTGCCTGGGCCCGGGCGAGCAGCCCCGCCGCCGTACCCGCTTCCGGCGCCCGACCCAGAGCCCGCTCCACGGTCAGGGCGAACACCTCCCAGACCGTCAGATCGATCAGGTCGTCGGCGTCGATCAGGGTGCCGGCGCGGTCCCGGCGCAGGCGGTCGCCCAGCCTGCGCTGGCACCCGGCCAGCACCTCCAGATCCACGTCCTCCAGCCCCAGATCGGCGACCAGCGCCTGCCCCGGCCGCAGCCGTTTCGCCGCCGCTCCCGAGACCCCGGCGACATGCATCAGGGTCTCGCGCAGCGCTTCGACCAGCCGTGCTTCCTCGTCCATGGCCCGCTCCCGGCTGTTCGCCTCAGTGCAGCAGATCATCGAAGGACACCCCGTAGTACCGCGCCAGTTCGCGCACGATCCGGTAACGGACGGCATGCCCGGTCTCCGCGCGCTTGATCGTGGCGATCGAGACCCGGATGTTGCGGCGTTCGAAATCGTGGACCAGTTCCTCCTGACTCATGCACCGGGCCTCGCGCAGGCGGCACAGGGTCGACTTGCTGAGCACGACCTGGCCCTTTTTCGGCGGGCGGCCGTCCGGCGGCGGGACCAGCAGTGCCTGGCGTGCGGCCTGCGGCGCGGGGACGACCGCGGCGGCCACCGGCGGCGTTCCGCTACCGTCCCGCAGCGGCGAGGGGAGATGCCCCAGCCCCCCGATCACGGCCGCATCGGCCGGGGACAGCGTGGGCGACGAACGGCTGCCGTCGAACTCGTCGGGCGGCAGCGGCAGATCGGCAGGACGGTAATCGGACATGACAGGACTCCCTTGTCGAGATGGCCACTTCGGTGGCCGCCGACCCCGCGGCGGGGTGCTGCGGGGTTGGGGGAGGCTGTCGGAAACGCGAGTTGGAGTCTTTACGGAGTTCTTACCGACTTCAAGTGATTGCTTTGATTGGAATTTTCCGGGGTGGCGGGAATGCGGTCCGTCATGGGCTTCCCCATGCCGCTTCGCAACTCAGCCCAAACGGGGTGGGGCTCTAAAGAGGATCGCGAGGAGCACAGGGGCGAGTGGCAATAGGCCCTATTGTGTTCCACTGCCATGTCATCCGGTCAGCCCCTCGGGCCAGCTGGTGGGTGTCCTGATGTTTTGACCTCAGTGGTCGCCTCGATTCCAACCCCGACCCGGATGTCGGTGATGTGTCGAACCGTCTATGCGCCAATTAGGACAGCAGGGCGGTATTTCGAGATCGTTGCCGATGCATCTCCCGACGGAGGACCATTGCCGACCTGCGGGTCGCAGATGATGTGGACGGGATGCCCCCCCTCCTCAAGCTCCACGATCACGCCCAGAAATACCATCTCGTGCTGGTCGAGCGTGATCTTGAAGGCAGCATTTCTGTTCCCCCGGGGATAGGGCGTATTGCGGAGGACTCCCGGGGAGTTCGGATCAACGGACTCGACCGCGGTGGGTCTTGTGGCGCAGTAGTTGACGATCGAGACGAAATTCGGTCTCGATTGCCCGCGTTCCAGCTCGATCTCGGGGAGGTCGAAGAAGATCACGATGCTTTGCTGGTCGGTGATGAATTCCATGTCGGTGAAATAATATTCATAGCTTTTGTTTCCCTTCTTCTTGATCTTGAGTTGGGATCTCGTGTTGTTTCCAGCAACGGTCGATCTTCCGATGGCGGGCATTTATGGCGACCTCTTCATTGGCTTTCGCGTGGGTTGAATGGCGTTGAAATTCCGCGAAAAACGCTACGGCGGTCCATTGCCGATTTGGGGGTCGCAGAGTTTGGTGTAACTCTTTGGTTTACCGCTGATGTCGGTGAATTCGCAGCGGACATGGGTGCCGAATTTGACGAGCTCGCCATAGTCGGAGTTCAGTGTCAGCAGAATCTGATCGGTGCCGGCGGCGAACGCAATGCCGTGCTCGTACGGCCTTCCGGTGGATGAGTCGATCGGTTCAGCGAGCGGGAGGTCGAAGGGGGAAGTACTCGAAAAACCGACAAAGTGCACGTTGGATCCGGGTGGTGTCCTTGTAGAGTCTAGGTTGATCCTGACCTGCTGCCCCTTGACGAGGACATAATCGTTTTCGCTGTATCGATACGAGAACGATCCGTCGTAGTAATCGATTTCGACGAACAGCGTGATCTCGACAGGTACGAGCGCCTGCGGATCTCCTTGGATGGAAGTCAATGCCATGTTCATCATCTCCTGTTTTGTTCAGGGAACGTGGATGCGTTCTCTGTTTGCTGCAGAACGGCATGATAA
>JBIJBH010000294.1:0-5246 GCA_044345315.1 Lysobacteraceae bacterium | reverse complement strand
CTGCCGCCGGGCTGGAGCTTCACCGGCGCGACCTGCACCAACGCCGCCGGCAGCACCGTCGGCAGCCTGTCCGGCACCACCTACACCCTCACCGGCGCCGAGATCGGCGCCAGCGTCAGCTTCACCTGCACCTTCACCAACAGCCGGCTGCCGATCCTGCGCCTGCAGAAATCGCTGCCCGACGGCCGCTTCGTCGCGGGCGACCAGTTCACGCTGCAGATCGCCGGCAGCGGCGGCCCCGCCAGCGTCACCACCACCGGCGCCGGCAGCACCGCCACGAGCGTCGCCACGCTCAACCCCGGCGCGATCGGTGCGGTCTACAGCTTCGGCGAAACCGCGGCCGCCGGCGCCAATCTGGGCAATTACCAGATCGCCTGGAACTGCAGCAACGCGCTCGCCGGCGGCCAGACCCCGAGCGGCACCGGCAGCAGCTTCAGCCTGACCGCAGTCGCCGGCGACGATCTCACCTGCACCTTCGTCAACACCCGCAACCGCCTGGCGGATCTGCGTCTGACCAAGACCAATACGCCCGGCACCAACGGCGAGGTCGATCAGGCCGGCGACACCCTGGTCTCCGGCACGGTCACGACCTACACACTCACCGTGACCAACCTCGGCCCCGACGCCGCGAACGGCGCGGTGCTGACCGATCCCGCGCCCACCGGGCTCACCTGCACCACCGCAGCCTGCACCGCCGCCGGCGGGGCCGCCTGTCCCGCGCCCACCGGCGCGGCGCTGGTCGCCGCACTGCAGGGCGCGGGCGCGACGATCCCGACGCTGCCCAACGGCGGATCGGTCGCGATCTCGCTGACATGCACGGTCGACTGAGTCCGCCCGCGCAGCCGCTCCGATCGGTCGCGTCGGCGCATCGGCCTGGCCGAAGCCGGGAGGTTTTTGCGTATCCTGTGCCTAAAAGACCGCGCCCTTTCCGGTGGCGGCTTTCAGTCTCGGGGGATCCAGGGGCGATGACGGTCAGTGCAGGAAGCCAGAACGCAACGGAGCGCGGCGCGCGTGCGCGCCGGCACAACCATGCGCTGGTCGCGCTCGGTCGCCAGGTCTGGCACGAGGACTGCACCCTCGAATCCGCGATCGCCCTGATCTGCGAAATCGCCGCCGACACCCTCGGCATCGAGCGCGTCAACGTCTGGCGCCTGGACGACGACCAGCATCGCCTGCGCTGCGTCCACGCCTATACCCGCAGCGATCACCGCCACGATCCGCCGGGGTTCGCCGAGGAACTGCCGCTGGAAGGCGACTACGGCGAACAGCTCGGCGAAGTCCGCGTCATCGACGTCGCCGATGTCGCCGCCGACGATTCCGTCGCCGCCTCCGAGCGCGCGCTCGGCGAATACCTGCATCGCCACCGCATCCACTCGCTGCTGGACGCGCCGATCCGCGCCGAAGGCCGCCTGCTCGGCGTGGTCTGCCACGAGCACGTCGGCAGCGCCCGCGTGTGGACGCCCGAGGACTACGCCTTCGCCGGCAGCATCGGCGACTACGTGGCCGTCGCCTACGAAATCGCCCGTCGCCGCGAGATCGAAAGCCGCCTGCGCTATCTCGAACGCCACGACCCGCACACCGAACTGCCCAACCGCGATCACCTGCTCGAAGTCGCGCACAACGCGCTGCGTCCGCTGCACGAGGGCGACGCCGGCCTGGTCGTGATCCACATCCACATCGACCCGCCCGCCGGCGGCATGCCCGCCGACATCGACGCCTTCCACCATTTCCTGGTCGCCGCCGCCGAACGCCTCCGCGTCGTGGTTGGCGACACCGCCGCGCTCGCGCGCGTGCGCGAGGAAGGCTTCGCGATCATTCCGCACCGCCATCTGCGCGAAGTCGAGGCGCTGGAACTGGCGGAACGCTGCCTCGACGCGCTGCATCAGGAAGCGACCCGGGAAGTCGGCCCCCACTACGCCGCCACCGCCACCGCCGGCCTCGCGTTCTCGCGCGATCTCGCCGCGCCGTCCGCCGACGCCCTCCTGCGCAACGCCGAAAATGCCAGCCTGCGCGCCCGCGCCAACGGCATCGGACGCTGCAAGGTGTTCAACGCCGACCGCCACCGCAGCCTGCTCGAACGCATGCGCGTCGAACAGCGCCTGCGCGATGCCTTCGCCGACAATCGCCTGCTGCTGCACTACATGCCCGAAGTCGACCTGCGCAGCGGCCGCTGGCGCTCGGCCGAGGCCCTGCTGCGCTGGCGCCGCGAAGACGGCGAGATCGTGCCCGCCGCCGACTTCATCGATGCCGCCGAATCCTCCGGCCTGATCGTCCGCCTCGGCCGCTGGGTGTTGCTCGAAGCCTGCGCCGCGGCGATGCGCTGGCCCGAAGTCGACGGCGAACGCCCGCTGCTGCGCGTGAACGTCTCCGCGCGCCAGTTCGAGGAAGCCGGCCTCGCCAACGACGTGCAGACCGCGCTCGCCGAAAGCGGCCTGGCGCCGCACCGCCTGTGCCTGGAACTGACCGAAACCCTGCTGCTGCGCGATCCCGCCGCCGCCGCGAAAACCCTGCACCGCCTGCGCGCCCTCGGCGTGCGCGTCGCTCTCGACGACTTCGGCACCGGCTACTGTTCGCTCGGTTATCTCAAACGCCTGCCGATCGACACCATCAAGATCGACCGCAGCTTCACCGCCGGCCTCCCCGACGACCGCGCCGACCTCGCCATCGTCCAGGCCCTCGTCGGCCTCGCCCGCAACCTCGACATCGACATCGTCGGCGAAGGCGTCGAAACACCCGCCCAGGCCGACTGCCTGCGCGCCTGCGGTATCCACGCCGTCCAGGGCTGGCTGTATTCCCCCGCGATCGACAACGACGCCCTCATCGCCGGCTTCGCCGCACGAAGCAGCGGCTGATGCGCCGCCGCGACGCGGTCGCCCCTGCATCGCTCTTGTAGAGCGGGTCGCAGACCCGCTGCCCCCGCCTCTTCCCGCGCGAAAGTCTCCGACGACGCGACACCTCCATCCCCCACCGAAAACCCCGGAGCGCTGCGCGCTCCGGGGTCGGCTGGACCGTCAATGGCCTGTGGCCTCAGCCCGGGCGTCGGGGATTACCAGCCGCGCCACCACCAGCGCCACCACCACCACCAGCGCCAGTAGTAGTACGAGATCACCGCCGCCGCACCCCAGCTGCCGGTGTACAGATAGCCGATGATGTCCGCACGGATCGCCCAGTACAGCCGCCAGCGCCACGGCCACCATGCGACGCCCACCGGCGCGGGCTCGATCGCGTAGATCGGCTGCCAGTAGGCGAGCGAATGACGCGCGGTGCTGATCGCACCCAGCACGCTCTGGGACGACGGCGACTTCGCATCGAGCTTCGCCACCGCCTCCTGCTCCAGCGCAGCCAGAGACGCATCGACCTTCTTGGCGTCTTCCGAGCTCTCGAGCGCGGCGTCGATCCTTCCGAAGTAGGCGAATTCCTCATCGGTGTAACTGTCGCGGAACGCCTCCATGTGCTTGGCGATCGTCAGATCGTAGTCCAGATCCAACAGCGGCTTGTTGCGTTCGACGAACTCATCCACCGACACGCCGGGATCGTACCCGCACACCTTCACCACGCGCTCGAACGCGGTGGCGTCTGCGGGGCCGTCGTCGCGCATGAGGCAGTCGAGCGCGCGATTGTGATTGGCGCCGACCTCGTCCATCGGGTTGGTCGCGTCCTGCGCCGACAGCAGTGGCGCGCTCGCCATCGCGGCGGTCAACAGCAACAAGGACAGCGTTTTCTTCAGCTTCATCATCCATGCTCCTTTGCTTGAACCACACGTCCTGAGTCCATGGTCTTCTTCATGAAGACCGCTTGCGGTTCCGGATGCGGCGCGAAACCGCGTCAAGATGATGCGCATCCGCATCCGTCGCTGAAGAGAAGCGGATCACATTCCGCGCCATGATCGCGGGAGAAAGCAGCGTTTTTTCGCATCGATGCGCGGACGGGAATGCGCGATGTGATCCGTCGTGTGATCGATGCACGTTGTTGCAGAAATCATTCAATAGACTGCGCAAATCGCACATGAAAAAAAGATCGTTTCTGCGTATCGAAAGCGCCCCGGATCCGCATGCGCATCGCGCAAGCCGCCATCGCGTACACGGGTGCTCCTGCAGAGCGGGTCGCAGACTCGGTGCTCCGTCTCCTCCCATGCGAGCATCCCCGACGGCGCGATCTATCCTTGCTCCTGCGAGCGCTCCAGCCAGGGACGCAGTCGATCAAGCGCCGACATCACCCTCTCCGACCATGTGCCGCGGTAAACCGTCCGCGCACACCGCCCCCCTTGCAAAGGAGACCGACGCCGCGCAGCGGCGGCGGGGGATTCGCCTTTCGCTTGAGTCGCAACAACCTGCCCCTGGACGATGCGCCCGCACCGGGCGGCCGGTGTCCCCGTTTTCCCTCTGCCCATTGTCCTTTCCTGTTGCGACAATAGCCCCCGCCGGCCGTTCGCCGGCAAGACCACAGAGGGCAGCACGTCGATGAAGGTCGCCATCAACGGAGCCGGCATCGCCGGTACGGCACTCGCCTACTGGTTGAGCAGACTGGGCCACGAGGTGTTGCTGGTCGAGCGCGCGCCCGCACTGCGAACCGGTGGGTTCGTGGTCAACCTCTGGGGCATCGGCTACGATGCGCTGGAACGGATGGGCCTGCTGCCCGCACTGCTGGAGCGCCAGCATCACTCCGACGAGCTGCGCATGGT
The DNA here is from genome assembly GCA_044345315.1 of Lysobacteraceae bacterium. Taxonomy (GTDB): domain Bacteria; phylum Pseudomonadota; class Gammaproteobacteria; order Xanthomonadales; family Xanthomonadaceae; genus Lysobacter_I. The sequence continues at coordinate 565 of JBIJBH010000294.1, read as the reverse complement.
GGACCGATCGGGGCGAACCCGCGGCGGATACCCGTCGAGCGTGTTGCTGAAGCTCGCCAACGGACGCATCGCCGCGCTGGCGCGATCGGACATCGCGGCGGCCATCTACGCCGCACTGGATGCGCGGGTGGAGACCGTCTTCGGCGACAGCGTGACCGCGATCCACGACGACGGCGCGCGCGTGCGGATCGAATTCGAGCGTTCGGCGCCGCGGGATGTCGACCTGCTGATCGGCGCCGACGGACTGCACTCGCGCGTACGCCAACTCGCGTTCGGGCCCGACACCGCATTCGAGTACCCGATGGGCTGCCACGTCGCGTCGTTCGAAGTCGCAGGCTATCGGCCTCGCGAAGGCAATATCTACGTGGCGCACACGGCCCCCGGCAGGTATGTGGCCCGCTTTCCGATGCGCGACGATCGGATGCTGTTTTTCGTGCTGCTGCGCGACGAACACCTCCAGGGCCGGGTACCGACCGATCATGCCGAGCGCAAGGCGGCGCTGACCGCGGCGCTGGCCGACATCGGCTGGGAATCCGCCGCGATCCTGTCGGCGCTTGCGCAGGTC
>JBIJBH010000293.1:0-5273 GCA_044345315.1 Lysobacteraceae bacterium | reverse complement strand
CAGTCGATCCTCGACACCAACCTCAGCAGCGTCTACCGCACCAGCAAGGCAGTGATGCGCGGGATGATGAAGGCGCGCAAGGGCCGCATCGTCAACATCGCCTCGGTGATCGGCGTCACCGGCAACGCCGGCCAGACCAATTACGCCGCGGCCAAGGCCGGGATCATCGCCTTCAGCAAATCGCTGGCCAAGGAGATCGGCTCGCGCGGGATCACCGTCAATGTGGTCGCGCCCGGTTTCATCGACACCGACATGACCCGCGCGCTGCCGGAATCGGCGAAGGAAGGCCTGATCGGCCAGATCGCGCTCGGTCGTCTCGGTGAGGCGCAGAACATCGCCGACGCGGTGGCGTTCCTCGCCGGTCCCGGTGCCGCCTACATCACCGGCGAAACCCTCCACGTCAACGGCGGCATGTACATGCCCTGAGCCCCCGCCGCGGCGGCGCGCGCAGTCGCGGAAACGATTTCACACCTAAGTCATTGAATCGAATGGACACGGCCCGCCCCACCCGGGTACCGGGTTTCCCTTACACTATCCACCGCACCAATACTTTCCGGAGCACTACACCCATGAGCAGCATCGAAGAACGCGTCAAGAAGATCGTGGTCGAACAACTTGGCGTCAAGGAAGAGGAAGTCACCAACACCGCGTCGTTCGTCGACGATCTGGGCGCCGACTCGCTCGACACCGTCGAGCTGGTGATGGCGCTGGAAGAAGAGTTCGAGTGCGAGATTCCGGACGAGGAAGCCGAGAAGATCACTTCGGTGCAGCAGGCCATCGATTACATCAAGGCCCACGTCAAGTCCTGATCCGACGGTACATCCGCAGGACAGGCCCACCGGAATCGCCGCGTCGCGATTCCGGAGCCGGACGCCGGGGCCGCATCGCGGCCCTGCGCGTTTGGGAAGCATAGAGACTGTCTCGCGCACCGGCGGCGATCCGCCGCCCGCGCGGGCGCAGACGAACAACGCAGGCCCGCGACGGCGGCGACAGCGCCGCGCCGGCGCCGCAAGGTCGGGAGTCGAAACCATGTCGAAACGTCGCGTCGTCGTCACCGGGCTGGGCATCGTCTCGCCGCTGGGCAACGATCTGGCCAGCAGTTGGGACGGCATCGTCAACGGCCGCAGCGGGATCGGGCCGATCACCCATTTCGACACCACCGGTTTCGCCACCACCATCGGCGGCATGGTCCGCGACTTCGATCCGCTGCAGTGGATGCCGGCGAAGGACGCGAAGAAGATGGACCCCTTCATCCACTACGGCGTGGCCGCGACCCTGATGGCGATGCGCGACGCCGGGCTCGAAGTGACCGAGGCCAATGCCGAGCGAATCGGCACGATCATCGGTTCGGGCATCGGTGGATTGCACGGCATCGAGGAGCAGACCATCCGCTACCGCGAAGGCGGTCCGCGCAAGATCTCTCCGTTCTACGTGCCCAGCACGATCATCAACATGCTGCCCGGCCAGATCACGCTGATGACCGGGATCAAGGGCCCGAACTTCTCCGCGGTCTCCGCCTGCGCCAGTTCCAACCATTCGATCGGCACCGCGATGCGGATGATCCAGTACGGCGACGCCGATGTGATGATCGCCGGCGGCGCGGAACGCGGCTCCACCCCGACCGCGATCGGCGGTTTCTGCTCGATGAAGGCGATGTCCACGCGCAACGAGGATCCGACCCGCGCCTCGCGGCCGTGGGACAAGGATCGCGACGGCTTCGTGCTCGGCGACGGTGCCGGTATCGTGGTGCTGGAGGAGTACGAATACGCGAAGGCGCGCGGCGCGCGCATCTATGCCGAGCTGGTCGGTTATGGCGCCAGCTCCGACGCTTTCCACATGACCGCGCCCAGCGAGAACGGCGATGGCCCGGCGCGCTGCATGATCTCGACCCTGAAGGACGCCGGCCTCGCGCCGGAACAGGTGGGCTATCTCAACGCCCACGGTACCTCGACGCCGCTCGGCGACCTTGCCGAAACTCTGGCGATCAAGCGCGCGTTCGGCGACGCCGCCCACGGGCTGATGGTCAGTTCCACCAAGTCGATGACCGGCCATCTGCTCGGCGCCGCCGGCGGCGTGGAGGCAGCGTTCGCGGTGCTGGCGCTGCACACCGGCATCATCCCGCCGACGATCAATCTCGACGCGCCGGGCGAAGGCTGCGACCTGGACTATGTGCCGAACGTCGCCCGCGAGCGCCGGATCGACTACGCGATGTCCAACGGTTTCGGCTTCGGCGGCACCAACGCGACCCTGATCTTCGGCCGGATCTGAACGCCTTCGCCGGCTTTTCCCCATGATCGCCACTCGCGCGCTGCCGGCGGACTCCGATCCGCTGGCCCTGCATCGTCTGGCGCCGGCGCGCTATCCGCTGCTGCTGCAATCCACCTCCTGCGGGCTCGGCGGCGCGCACGCCCAGGGCCGCTGGGACATGCTGCTGGCGGCGAACGGCGAATCGCTGCGGCTGGATCGCGATGGTCGCGTGCGCGATGCGCGCGGGGTCGAGGTCGGCGGCGATTTTCTCGCTGCGCTGGATGCCGCGTGGTCGGCGCTGCGCACGCCGCGCGAGGAGTCGCGCTGGCCGTTCCGCGGCGGCTGGGCGCTGTTCCTGGCCTACGAACTGGCGGGGCAGATCGAACCGGTGCTGCGTCTGCCGCAGGCCGAAGGCGCGCTGCCGGTGGCGCTGGCGCTGCGCTGCCCCGCGGCGGTGCTGCGCGACCGCGCCACCGGCGAATGCGTCGCCATCGCCGAGGCCGACGCGGAAGACGGCGCCGAGGCGCTGCTGGAGGCGATCCTCGCCGACCTGGGCGCCTGCGCCGCCGATGCAGCCGCACCGGTCTGGTCCGCGCCGCGGTCGCTGCAGGAAGACCCGCCTGCGACCTTTACCGGCGGCGTGCGCCGGATTCTCGACTACCTCGCCGCCGGCGACGTGTTCCAGGTCAACCTCTCGCGCGCCTGGCGCGGTCGCGTCGATGCGCATGCGCCCGCGGCGCTGTACGCGCGGCTGCGCGAGGCCAGCCCGGCGCCGTTCGCGGGTCTGTTCGCTGGCGAGAGCGACGGCAGGCCGTGGGCGGTGGTGAGTTCCTCGCCCGAACGGCTGGTGTCGGTGCGCGGCGATGTGGTCGAGACCCGGCCGATCGCCGGCACCCGGCCGCGCTTCGCCGGCGACGACGATGCGGCGCGGATCCGCGATCTGGTCGGCAATCCGAAGGAGCGCGCCGAACACGTGATGCTGATCGATCTCGAGCGCAACGATCTCGGCCGCGTCTGCGCGGCGGGCAGCGTCGAGGTCGACGAACTGATGACGGTCGAAAGCTATTCGCACGTGCATCACATCGTCAGCAACGTGCGCGGCCGATTGCGCGAGGACGTCACCCCCGGCGCGACGATCCGCGCGGTGTTCCCCGGCGGCACCATCACCGGCTGCCCGAAGGTGCGCTGCATGCAGATCATCGCCGAGCTGGAAGGCACCGGCCGCGGCGCCTACACCGGCGCGTTCGGCTGGCTCAACCGCGACGGCGATCTGGATCTGAACATCCTGATCCGCAGTGCCGAGCTAGAGGCCGATGCCGACGGCGGTGGCGTGCTGCGCTTCCGCACCGGCGCGGGGATCGTCGCCGATTCCGATCCGCAGCGCGAACTCGACGAAACCCGGGCCAAGGCGCGCGGCCTGCTCGCGGCGCTCGGCGACGGAGCCCGTGCATGAGTCATGCGTCGGGTGCGTGGCTGTTCGCGGGCGACGAGCGCATCGACGGCGGCGCGAACGATGGCCTGATCGAAGGCCGCGGCTTCGCCTACGGCGACGGCGTGTTCGAGACCATGCGCGCGCACGGCGGCACGGTCGCGTGGTGGCCCGGGCACCGCGCGCGGCTGGCGCTGGGCGCGGCGCGGCTGCGCATCCCGCTCCCGCCGGAGGAGCGCATGGCGCATGCGCTGCAGACGTTCGCAGCCATGCATCGCGATGCGGTCCTCAAGCTGATCCTCACCCGCGGCAGCGGCGGGCGGGGCTATTCGCCGGTGCTCGATGCGCCGCCGCTGTGGGCCCTCATCGCTTCGCCGCTGCCGCCGGCGCCGCCCGCGGCGGGTCTGGCCCTGCGTTGGTGCGAGACCCGTCTGGCGCGGCAGCCGCTGCTGGCCGGGATCAAGCACTGCAACCGGCTGGAGCAGATCCTGGCGCGCGCCGAATGGCAGGATCCGGCGATCCACGAGGGCCTGATGCTGGACACCGAGGGCGACGTGATCGCCGCGACTGCGGCCAATCTGTTCGTGCTGCGCGAAGGTCGCTGGTGGACGCCGCCGGTGGATCTGTGCGGCATCGCCGGGGTCTGCCGCAGCTGGGCCCTGCGCGCCTTCGCCGCCGGCGAGCGCCGGCTGCGCCGCGAGGAGGTCGAAAGCGCGGACGCTCTGGTCCTGTGCAACGCCGTGCGCGGTATCCTCCCGGTGGCCCGGCTCGACGCACGCGAGTGGGCGCCGCACCCGGCGGTGGCCGAGGCGCAGCGCCGGCTCGCCGCGGCCAACCCGGCCTTCGCCATCGCTCCGCAAGAGGATCGTCCGTGAGTGCACCCCGCAGGTTTTCGTTGCTCCGGCTCGCGCTGCTCGGCTTCGGCCTTGCGCTGCTCGCCGCCGGCGCGGTCGCATTCTTCGCGTACCAGCGCTTTCTCGCTTTCGCCGATACGCCGATCGCCGGCATCGAGCAGGGCGACATGCTGGTCGTCGAACGCGGCGATTCGCTGCCGAAGGTGCTGCGCAGGCTGCGGGACATGGGGATCCAGACACGCGACCTGGAATGGCGCGCGCTGGCCCGCGAGATGGGCGCGGCGGGCAGGATCCAGGTCGGCGAATACGCGCTGGAACCGGGCACCACGCCGCGCGCGCTGCTGGCGGCGATGCGCGACGGCCGGGTAACCAGCTATCGCTTCACGATCATCGAGGGCTGGAACATCCGCGAACTGCGCGCGGCGCTGGCGAAGGCGACGCCGCTGAAGCAGGAAGGCGCGCAGCTGGATCAGGCCGCGCTGATGCAGGCGCTCGGACGCGGCGGTCAGCATCCGGAAGGCCGCTTCCTGCCCGAGACCTATCACTACACCCGCAACGACAGCGATCTCGACGTGCTGCGGCGTGCGGCCGATGCGATGGACAAGGCGCTGGCCGACGCCTGGGAAGGACGCGATCCCGGCCTGCCGCTGCGCACGCCCTACGAACTGCTGACCCTCGCCTCGATCGTCGAGAAGGAAACCGGTGCGCCCGAGGAACGGCCGCAGATCGCCGGCGTGTTCGTG
>JBIJBH010000315.1:0-4860 GCA_044345315.1 Lysobacteraceae bacterium | reverse complement strand
GTTCGATCGTGGTCGCGGCTTCGAGCGCTGCGGTGTCGGCGGGTGCGGGTATGTCCGTCGACACCGGGTGATGCTCCGGCGCCGGTCGTGCCGCAGCCGGATGGGCGCGCCTGGGGCCGCGGGGCGGCGCTTTCCTGATCGTCATGTCCTTCCCTGAAATCGTCCGGCGAGCGCGCTCAGCCGCGGTGATAGACGCTTTCGGCGTCCAGCCAGACATCGTCCACGCTCTTGTCGCGGGCGATCTTCTCCAGCAGCGCCGGCAGGAACGCCTGCGCGCCCTTTTCCGGCTTGAACAGCGCCTGTTTGTCGGTGAACGGCTCGCGGCGGATCAGCTTCAGATGATGCTGGCGCGCGATCTGCCGCACGGCCTCGGGCGTGGCGCCGGATTCGAAGCGCAGCGACAGATAGCCGGTCGGGTAGCGATAGCCCTTGCGCGCGTCGCCAAGCGCCGGAATCACGTTGAAGTCCTCGCCCAGCGCTTCGCGCAGATCGTTCCAGACCTGCCGTTCGGGCTTCGCGCTCCCGGGCACCTGCACCAGCCAGCCGCGCCGGTTGCCCTTGAGTCGGGCGACCTCCAGCAGCTGTTGCTCGTCCTTCAGCCGCGACAGGGTCGCGGCCGGCGAGGGCACGGACGCATTGGCGGGCCGCACGACGAACAGACGGGCGTTGGAAGCGGCCGTCCTGGGAGCGGTTTTCTGATCGGTCTTGCTGGGCATGGGGGACGGCCCCGGGCGGGGCATGCGTCTGCGAACGACGAGGGGCGCTGACCTGTTGTAGCACGCGCCCCGGGTGGTCACAAGGACAGTCCGGGCAGGGCGCTGCGGCCCCGCCCGGACCATCGCCGCCCGCTCAGCGCTGCGGCAGGAAGCGCAGCGAGACGAAATACTCGCGGCCCGGCTGACGGTAGAACGCGGCGGTTTCGTAGCGTTCGTCGAACAGGTTGGCGATCCGCCCCTGCAGGGTCCAGTCGCGGCCGAAACGATATTCGGCGCGGACATCGAGCGTGGCGAAGCCGTCGAGGCGGCGGCGGTTGGCCAGATCGTCCCAGCGTTCGCCTTCGGCGAGGCCGGTGAAGCCCAGCGAGAAATCGCCGAACGCCCGGTCCAGTTCGATCCGCACGGTCTCGCCCGCGCGGCGCGGCAGGTCCTTGCCGCGATTGGGGCCGGGGGCGCGATTCTCGGTCCGCAGCCAGCTCGCGCTCGCGCCGAGGGTCCAGCCCAGCGCTTCGCCGTCGAAACGCAGTTCGGCGCCGTGCAGACGCGCGCGCTCGATGTTGTCCGGGCTGAAGGTGGCGGCGTTGAAGGCGATCAGATCCTCGGCGCGGGTGGCGAATGCGTCCAGCCGCAGCGAGGCGCGTTCGCCGCGCCAGCCGATCCCCGCCTCGAACGTGCGCGAGGATTCCGGACGCAGCGCGGGATTGCCGAAGCCCGGGAAATACAGTTCGTTGAAGCTCGGCGCCTTGAACGCGGTGCCGTAGCCGGCGGTGATCCGCCAGCGCTCGGCGACGCTCATGCCCCACGCCGCATTGCCGGTGGTTTCGCCGCCGAACTGGTCGTTGTCGTCGCGGCGCAGCGCGAGCTGCAGATCCTGCGCGCCGAAGCGGCCCTGGTACTGCGCGAACGCGGCGCGATTGCCGCGGCGATCGACGACATAACCGGTGTCGCCGCCGACCCGGTCGCGCAGCCAGTCGGCGCCGACGCTGAGCAGATGATCGTCGGCCAGCGCGATGTCGGCCTGCGCGGTGGCGCTGTCGCGGCGGGTCTGGAACATGCCGGTCGGCGCGTCGCCGAGGAAGTTGTCGGAGCGGTCGAGATGGCTGCCGACGCCGAAGCGCAGATCGACCGCGTCGCCGGCTTTCCAGCGCAGGTGCGCGCCGAGGACGCGCTGCACGATGTCCGAATTGTCGACGAAGCCGCCGTCGTAGTCGTTTTCGCCGCTGACCCGCAGCGCATGCGCCGCCAGCTCAACGCGCTCGCCGATTTCCAGACCGCCGCGCAGCGAAAAGGCGTGCCGGCGATAACCGTCGCGATCGGTCTGGCCGTCGACGAAACAACCGGCGAACACCGGGAATCCGGCGCCGCGGCAGGCGTCGATGCCGTCGGTGCGCTGCAGACTGGCGTCGATCCCGAACCAGCCGGTGGTGCCGTCGGCGACGCGGCCGCTGCCGCCGACGCCGAGCCCGCCTTCGCGATGGCCGTGGCTGCCGGCGCCGACGTTGAAGCGGAAGGTCGCGGCGCCGCGATCGCGGCGGGTGAAGATCTGGATCACGCCGCCGAGCGCCTCCGAGCCGTACAGGCTGGAGCGCGGGCCGCGCACGATCTCGATCCGTTCGATCATCTCGACCGGCAGGTCCTGCAGCGCGGTCAGGCCGCTGGTCGCGGAGCCCACGCGCACGCCGTCGATCAGCACCAGCACCTGATCGGTCTCGGCGCCGCGCAGCGACACGGTGGTGAGCTTGCCGGCGCCGCCCTGATTGGTGAGATTGACGCCGGCGCGGCCGCGCAGCAGATCGACCAGCGAACGCGCCTGACTGCGGCGGATCGTTTCGGCATCCAGCACCTCGACCGGCGCCAGACTCTCGTCGGCGGTGATCGCGGTACGGGTCGCGGTGACCACGACCGCGTCGAGCGATTCGGCGCGGTCTTCGGACGGCGCCTGGGCATGAGCGGAAAAGCAGGTCGCGAGCGCGGCCGGGATGGCCAGCGCCAGCGGAAGTTTGCGGAAGAACATTCGGAACTCCATCGCGCGCACCCGCGCGGTGAGAAGGGCGGAGGAGTCGCGAACGGAGAGAACAACAGCGAGCGGTGCCGCGCGGGCGCACGACGACGCGCACCGCGACGCCCTCCGCATCGCAACCGTGACGCTTCGTGGCCGGTCTCCGGGCTCGTGCGCGAACGGGATGCCCGTCATGGGCGATCGCCCTTGCGGGCGTCCGTTCGGCCGTCGCGCCTTCCCGTGGCGAACCACAGTGGCGGATGCGGCGGCTTGACGCACTTACCGTTGCGGGGGCAGCGCCGGCCTTGCGTCGGAGGGTCCGACGCGCACCGGCTTCCCGTTTCAATCCTCGGACGGGCGTCCTCGGATCACCGCGAAGCGCGCGCAGTGTAGCCGATCGGAGCAGGGCCGATCGGCGCGGGGCGCGGATTCAGTCGCCGCTGTCGGGTTCGTCGAACAGGCGGAACGCCGGTGCGGCTTCCTCGCGCGCCATGTGGGTGGTGGTGACCGGCGCGGCAGCCGGGCGGCCGCGCGGCGGCGGCAGCAGCGCGATCGCCGCTTCGGCGGCGACCAGCAGTTCGCCGCGGCGCTCGGCGGGCACTTCCTGCCAATGGCAGCCGAGCAGCGCGCCTTCGAGGGCGTAGAGCAGATTCAGGCTGGGCTTGAAGCCCGCGCGCTTGACCCGCATGAACGCTTCCAGCGCGCCGATCGCGCGCAGGTCTTCTTCCGTGCGCAGACCCACCTGGCGCAGCCAGGCAGCGCTCTTGGGGCCGATGTTGCGGAGTTTCAGCGGGGCGTTCATGAGGTCTCGAGGGTGGAGAAAGGGCGGGCCGGAACGCTCAGCCGTCCGTGCCCAGACTGCGCACGAAGATCGCGGCGATGGCTTCCAGACCTGTTTGATCTTGAACGTCGAAGCGGTCCGGAACCGGACTGTCGAGATCGAACACCCCGATCAGCGCGCCGTTCCGCAGCAGCGGCACCACCAGCTCCGAACGCGAGGCCGCGTCGCAGGCGATATGGCCGGGGAAGGCGTGGACATCGGCGATCCGCTGGGTCTGCCCGGTGCGCGCCGCCGCGCCGCAGACGCCCTTGTCCAGCGGAATGCGCACGCAGGCCGGCAGCCCCTGGAAGGGTCCGACCACCAGTTCGGTACCGTCGTAGAAATAGAACCCGACCCAGTTCAGCTCCGGCAGCGCGTGATAGATCAGCGCCGACAGGTTTGCCGCGTTGGCGATGCGGTCGCGTTCCCCGGCCAGCAGGGCTTCGGCCTGTGCGGCGAGCTGGGCGTACTGTTCCGGCTTGCTGCCGGTAAGCGGAATCGATGCGAAACTCATCGTGGCAGTGTAGCGCGGCGGCTCCCGCGGCTACCATGCGTTCGCCCTCCGTCGCTCCGTCCCTGCCATGCCCCCTCAGACAGCAGGTCACCCGATCGTTCGCAACTGGTTCGTCACCGGCACCGACACCGGCGTCGGCAAGACCGTGGCCGCGACCGCGCTGGTCCATCGTCTGCGCGCCGCGGGTCTGCGCACGGCGGGCATGAAGCCCGTGGCCAGCGGCTGCGAACGCACGCCGGACGGGCTGCGCAACGAAGATGCGCTGGCGCTGCAGGCGGCGTCCGATCCGCGTCCGGACTACGCCGACGTCAATCCGTATGCGCTGGAGATTCCGACCGCGCCGCAGCTCGCCGCGCGTGCCATGGGCGTGCGCGTGTCGCTGCCGACCCTGCTCGCCGCGCATGCGCGGCTGGCGGCGCAGGCCGATGCGGTGGTGGTCGAAGGTGCCGGCGGCTGGCTCGCGCCGATGGATGCGGGGCTCGATCAGTCGGCGCTCGCGCGCGCGATCGCTGCGCCGGTGCTGCTCGTGGTCGGCCTGCGTCTGGGCTGCCTGAGCCATGCCAGGCTCAGTGCGCGCGCGATCCTCGACGACGGATTCGCGTTCGCCGGCTGGATCGGCAGCAGCGTCGATCCGGATTTCGCCGAGCGCGAGGACTATCTGGTCATGCTGCGCGAGGCCCTGCCGGCGCCGTGTCTCGGCGTGCTGCCGCATGCGCCCGGCGCGGATCCGGCGCGGATGGCGCGGCACCTGTCGCTGCCATAGCGCCGACGCTGCGCCGGTAAGGCATCGCGGCCGATCGTCGGCGGCTTG
>JBIJBH010000292.1:0-5282 GCA_044345315.1 Lysobacteraceae bacterium | reverse complement strand
GGGCCTGCCGGCCGGCGCCGCGATCGAGATCGCCGGCCATGGCGGCCACTGCGGGTTCCTGCGCAACGCCAGCCTCGACGGCTACGCCGAGGGCTGGGTGACCGCGAAACTGTCGGCCGCGCTGCCTGGCTGAGGCCGGGACCCGGTCGGCGGCCCGAGTCGACGGGGTGGGGCCACGGGGGCGGGCGGTACACTAGGCGGTTCCGGGCCCCGGCCCCGCCGTCCAGACTCTTCTCCATGCTCGAAAAGATCATCGCCGCCCTGCAGCGCGGCGCCCACGCCGAAGCCGTGTCGCTGGCCCGTCTGGCCGTCGCCGAAGCCCCGCACGACGCCCGCGCCCATGCCCTGCTGGCCCAGGCCGAACTCGGCAACGGCGACCGCGCCGCGGCGCTGCACGCGATCAACCGCGCGGTGCTGCTGGCGCCGGAAGACGCCGGCATCCACCTGCAGCGCGCCGGGTTCCTGCTGCGCGACGCGCGTCTGGACGAGGCCGGCGCCGCGCTCGACCGCACCATCGATCTCGACCCCAACCAGTTCGATGCCTACATCATCCGCGGGCAGATGGCGATCGGCCGCGGCGACATCGACGAAGCCGAGCGCCTGCAGCGCTCCGCGGCGCGGCTGCAGGCGCAGCATCCGTGGGTGCGCATGCTGGAGGGCATGGTCGCGCTGCGCCGCGGCAATGCCGAACGCGCGCAGACCCTGCTGACCCAGGCCTCGGCGCAGAGGCCCGACGACGCGATGGTGCTGTACTCGCTGGGCTTCGCCCATCTGGCCCGGCGCAATTACGCCTTCGCCGAGCAGACCTTCCGCCGGATCATCGAGCAGGTGCCGAGCATGCAGGGCCTGCGCGGTCTGCTCGCCGACATCCTGCTGCAGCAGCAGCGCCCGGACGAGGCGCTGGAGACGGTGCAGCCGCTGCTCGACGATCCCGCCACGGCGACCCCGGGCCTTCGGCGCATGGTCGCCGAGGTCGAACTGGCGATGGGCCGCCATGAGCGCGCGATCGCGCTGCTGCGCGAGGCGGTGGCCGAGGAGCCGCGCGACCCGCGCGCCTGGGGCCTGGCCGCCGACATCTGGCGCCGCACCGGCGACATCGAGGACGCGCACCGCACCCTCGACGCCGCGCTGGCGAAACATCCCGAAGCCGTGCCCCTGTGGCGGCTGCGGCTGGCCTTCGAACCGGAAGCCGGCGACGGCGCGCTGGCGGTGGTGGAGCGCTGGCTGGCGGCGCAACCGGACAACGTGCAGGCGCTGGAAGCGGCGATGCACCTGCACGAAGCCCGCGGTGGCGACGAAGCCACCGCGGCCCTGGCGCAGCGGATCGTGGAGTTGGAGCCGGGCCGCACCAGCGCCGAGATGCGCCTGCTCGACCGCATGATCCGCGACCGTCCCGAGGATGCCGTCGCCCACGTGCAGGCCCTGATCGCGAAGGCGCCCGACGAAGCGTCGAAGCGCGGCATGATGCCGTGGCTCGGCTATGCCCAGGACCGCGCCGGCCGCCACGGCGAAGCGGTGCTGACCTGGAAGGCCCTGAATAGCGCCGAAGCCGCGAACCGCTGGCCGCTGACCGCGCCCGGCCACGCCGGCGGGCCGTTCCCCGACGCCGCGATTCCGGTGCCCGGCACGCCGCCCGTCGCCTATCTGTGGGGCGCGCCGGGCTCGGGCGTGGAGAAGGTCGCCGCGGTGATCGGCCATGCCGGCTATCCGCTGCGCGCCGACCGCTTCAGTCCGAATCCGCCGCAGGACCCGTTCCAGAATCCCGACACCGTCGCCGCACTCAACGACGGTGCGCTGTCGCCGGAGCGGCTGCTCGCCGAGTGGCGCGCGGCGCTGCCGGCGCGCGGCGTGCAGGACGGCATCGTCATCGACTGGCTGCCGTTCTGGGACAACGCCTTGCTCAAGGCGCTGCGTCCGCTGCAGCCGGAAGCGATCGTGCTGATCGCGGTGCGCGACCCGCGCGACATGCTGCTGGAATGGATGGCCTTCGGCAGCCCGATGCCGTTCGGGATCGCCTCGGTCGACGACGCCGCGCTGTGGCTGGCGCGCCAGCTGCAGCACGCGCTTGCCCTGCACCAGAACGATCTGCAGCCGCACAAGCTGCTGCGCACCGATCACGCCCTGGCCGATGTCGAGGCCTTCGCCGCGGAAGTCGGCGGCGGCCTGGCGCTGGAACAGATCCGGGTGCCGCCCGCCGCGCTGTTCGGCCCGCAGCGCATCGCCTACGGCCACTGGCGCCATTACGCCCGGGTTCTCGCCGAACCTTTCGCGCTGCTGCAGGACGTGGCGGTGGCGCTGGGCTATCCCGCCGAGTGACCCGTCCGATCCACCCACATCGCAGCACAAGGAGCCCCGCATGAAGATCGTCAGCGACAGTTTCGAACACGGCCGGCGGATTCCCGCCGCGTTCGCGATGGGCACGCCGGAAGGCTTCGGCGGCAATCGCAATCCGCATCTGCGCTGGGACGATGTCCCGGCCGGCACCCGCAGTTTCGCGCTGCTGTGCATCGACACCGATGCGCCCACCGACGGCGCGCTGGTCGCCGATGCGGCGACGCCCATTCCGGTCGCGCATCCGCGCGGCGATTTCGTGCACTGGGTCATGGTCGATCTGCCCGCCGATCTGCGCGAGATCGCCGCCGGCAGCTGCAGCGACGGCGTCACCGCGCGCGGCAAGACCGCGCCGGCCGGCCCCGCCGGCGCGCGCCAGGGGCTCAACGATTACACCGATTGGTTCGCCGGCGACGCCGACATGGGCAGCGACTACCTCGGCTACGACGGCCCGTATCCGCCGGAGCACGACCTGCGCCTGCACCGCTACTTCTTCCGCCTGTTCGCCCTGGACGTCGAGCGGCTGGAACTGCCCGCGCGCTTCGGCGCCGGCGACGTGTTCCGGGCCATGCGCGGGCATGTGCTGGCGGAGACGGCCATCTACGGCACCTATTCGCTGAATCCCGCCGTCGCGGGCTGAGCCGGATCGATCCCTGTACGCGGACGGCGGCCCCGCGCCGCCGTCCCGGCGGCCTCTCGGTCTTCTCTCGGCGGGCTCTTGCCCGGTTTTTTTGTGATTGAAGTCTCGATTGAGGGGCGGTGAGGTCCGCACACTGCGCCCTTGAGCGGGCGGCCCCTCGCGCGCCCGCGCATGGACCGAGGTCCCGATGTCGCAGAGAAGACAAGCCGCCAGTTGGATCGCCGACGAATACGGCGGCTCCTACCTCAACAACCCGGAGCAGCAGAACCGCGATCTGGCCGCCGCCAACGACATGGCGATCCTGATCCAGCGGATGGTGCGCGACCGCGGCGGCGGCGAAGCGGGCTATCGCCGTGCCGGCGAGCTGATCAACGAGACCCTCGACGAGCTCAGCGCCCGCGCGCCGTTCGGCTTCGTCACCCCGGCCTTCGCCCTGGGCATGACCCAGGTGCTGCTGGAGAAGGCCAACGGCATGGACGGGCCGCAGTTCCTGCAGTACCTGGAAGGGATCCGCGACCGCGACAACCCGCTGTTCTTCTGGCAGCGCAGCACCCTCGATCCGCTGTTCGAGGAGGTCAGGGACCGCACCCGTGCGCACGTCGAAGAAGTGTACGGTCGCAGCAGTTTCACCGTCTTCGACGCGCTCAAGGGCCAGAGCGGGCCGGTCGCCTTCGCGGCCGGTGCCGCCGACGCCACGCTGGAGGAGATCGGCAGCGGCGGGCGTTCGCTGTTGCTGGGCGCCGCCAACCCGGTCGAGGCCGGGCGGCAGGCCGTGGACATGCTGCGCAATCTCGATCGGGTGCCGCAGGCTCTGCAGCAGCAGGTGCGCGAGGCGCAGCAGTTGATCGAGGCCGCTTCGCTGGACGACTACCACAAGGGCTTCCTGTTCGTCCGGGTGGCCTTCGTGGTGCTGGACGCCGCCGATGTGGTCGAGGCCGGGATGTCGGTCGCCAATCTCAGCCGCGCCCTGCGCAACGGTGAAGTCCACAACATCGGCGATGCGCTGCGCGCGCTGGACGAGGGCCCGCAGGCGATGCGCCAGCGCGGCCAATCCGGCGATGCGCCCGATCTGACGGCCAGCGACGCCCCGACCCGCGCCCGTACCGCCACGGCCTCGCCCAGCGCCCAGGCGGCGGCGCTGACCGATCAGCTGGTGCAGCGGCTGCCCGAGGGCTACCGCGAGCCGTATCGCGAGGCCTTCACCCAACTGCTCCGGCACAACAACTACGACACGCCGGAGGAAGTGGCCGCGTTCACGCGCTGGCTCAACGACAATCCCAACGATCCGGTGACCCGGCGATACCACCAGATCGCGCAGGAGACGATGCAGCAGCGGGTGGTGTCGGCCTATCCGGACCGGGTCGAATCGGTCTACGCCCGGGTGCTGGACGAGCAGTTCCGGCTTGGCGGCCGCGACACCCCCGAAGCGCGGATGCAGTACATGCAGAGCCTGCCGCGCCGAAGCGACGGCACGATCGACATGCCCGAGTTCGATCGCCGCGCGGTGGACTACGTGGTCGACGATTCGCTTCGCGGGGTGCCGGGCAACGTCCGCGAGGCCTATCGCGCCAGCGTCGCCAGCGTGCTCGCCGAAAAGGGGTACGCGAGCGACGGGCGTTTCGATCCCGCCGGCGCACAGCAATACATCAACAACCTCGCGGGTGCGCCCGGCGGGCCGTCCGCGATGGAGATCCACAATCGCGCGATGAACGTGGTCGTGAACACCGCCGCCGACCGTTTCCCGGACGGCACCGAGGCGTACTACGCGCGCGCCTACCGCACGACCTTCCAGGCCGAGAACATCGGCGACCCCAGCGCCGCGCAGCGCTACATCGACAACCTCAACGCCGCGCCCAATGGCCCGGCGATGCGCGCGGTGCACAACCGCGCGATCGCCGCCATCGTCGAGGACACGGTCGAGAGCGTGCCGCAGAGTCTGCGGCCGGCGTACAGCCGCGCGCTGCGCCTGTCGCTGGACGCCGCCGGCAAGGATTCGCCCCAGGAAGTGCTGGACTACGTCCGCAATCTCACCGATGGCCGCCAGGTGCAATCGATCGCCGCACTGCACCAGCGCGCCTTCGACGGCGTCATGCAGTCCGCGGTGTCCAGCATCGACGAACCTTCTCGTGCGGCTTACGTCCAGGCGCTGCGCGAATCGCTCGACGCCGGCGGCCGCGGCCCCGCCCGCGGCGCCGATGGCCGCCCGCTCTGGGACTACGGCAGCGTCGAACGTCTCCAGCAGTACGTGGTCGATCTGGCGACGTCGCCGCAGACGATGCAGCGGATCCACGATCGCGCCGACGAGATCCTC
>JBIJBH010000290.1:0-5301 GCA_044345315.1 Lysobacteraceae bacterium | reverse complement strand
CCTCGGCGCCAAGGTCTCCAAGGCCGAAGTGAAGAAGAAGGGCAAGTCGTCGGAAGTCCACGTCACCTACGCCGACGCTTCGGGCGAGCAGAACCTGGTGTTCGACAAGCTGCTGGTCGCGGTCGGCCGCAAGGCCGCGAGCAAGGGCCTGCTGGCCGACGGCACCGGCGTGCAGCTCGACGAGCGCGGCCGGATCGTGGTCGACGAGCACTGCCACACCGGTGTCGACGGCGTGTGGGCGATCGGCGACTGCGTGCGCGGGCCGATGCTGGCGCACAAAGGCTTCGAGGAAGGCATCGCCGTGGCCGAACTGATCGCCGGCCTGCCCGGTCACGTCAATTTCGACACGATTCCGTGGGTGATCTACACCGAGCCGGAGATCGCCTGGGTCGGCAAGACCGAGGAACAGCTCAAGGCCGAGGGCATTCCGTACAAGGCCGGCAGCTTCCCGTTCGCGGCTGTCGGCCGCGCGGTGGCGATGGCCGAACCTGCCGGCTTCGTGAAGGTGCTGGCGCACGCCGAGACCGACCGCGTGCTCGGCATGCATCTGGTCGGCGCGAACGTGTCCGAACTGGTGCACGAAGGCGTGCTGACCATGGAGTTCAGCGGCTCCGCCGACGACCTCGCCCGCATCTGCCACGCGCATCCGTCGATGTCCGAAGCGGTCCACGACGCAGCGATGGCGGTGCACAAGCGGGCGATCCACAAGGCGAACTGATCCTCGCCGCCACGATATCGTCCCTCGGAACGCCGGGCATCCGCCCGGCGTCTCGCTTGCGTGGCCCGGGCTCGCGCCGCACTGTGCGGATGCGAGGTGCTATCGTCGCGCAGCCGCCCGCTCACGCCCCACGCATGCAGGTTCCGATCGCTCTTCGCAGCAGGCTCCGTTCACGGCCAGGCTTGCCGGCGATCCCGCTCGTCCTGCTGTCGCTGCTCGCGCAGGCGTTCGCCGAAACGCCCCCGACGACGCCTGTCGATGCCGTCTCCGCCGCGCCGCCCGGCATCGTCATCCGCGAGCGCCGCTCGTACTACGACGTCGATGCGACCCGGATCGCCGACATGCGCCGTCAGCTCGATGCGCGCGGTCCGCGCAATGCCTTCGGCCATCCGGCCACGGGCCTCACCCGCAGCACGATGACCGCGCGTTACACGCTGTGGTCTTCGCCCGGGCGATGCGCGATCGGCGAAGTCGTCGTGGAAGCCGAGATCGATCTCCACCTGCCGAGATGGCAACCGGCCGGCACACCGCAGCAGACGCTGTCGCAGCGTTGGGAATGGCTGTCTGCGGCGCTCGTGGAGCACGAGGAAGGCCATCGCGAGAATGCGGTCTGGGCCGCCGGAGAACTTCGCCACCGCCTGCAGGCCCTGCCTGCGGCGCCCGATTGCAGAACCCTCGAACGCACCGCCCGGCGCGTTCGCGAGGCGGTCGTCTCCGAGCTGCGCGCACGCGATGCCGCGTACGACGCGCGCACCGATTACGGACGCGCGGCGCTCGCCGAACGGATCGAGGCCGACGATCGGAAGCAGCGGGAGGCCACTGCGGAAAGCGAAGCGGAGCGTGCGCGACGCGTGATACAGGGCTTCTGATCGCGGCCCACGGGCCGACAACCCGAATGCGCCGCGCGGCGGGCGTACACTGGTCTCGACAGGAAATCCCGCCACCGTTTCCCGGAGGAGCCGTGAACATCCAGTTCGGCATCAAGATCGCCGTCACCGTCGCAATCGTGCTGATCGCCTCGGCCCTGGCGAAGCGTCCCGGCCATCTCGGCGCACTGGTCGCATCGCTGCCGGTCACCTCGCTGCTGGTGCTCGGCTGGCTGTATGCCGATACCCGCGATCCCCGCCAGGTCGCCGACATGGCGATGGGCATCTTCTGGTTCGTGCTCGGGGGCATGCCGTTCTTCGTGGTCCTGGCGCTGTCGCTGCGCGGCGGTCTGCACACCGGGCTGTCGTTCGCGCTGGCCGCCGCGGCGGGATTCGCCGGCGTCAGTCTGGTGCAGTGGTTGCTGTCCCGCAGTGCGCAGGCGGTCTGAAATGAACGCGCCGACCGCCATCCGCAACGTCTCCGACACCGCACGCTGGGTCGCGATCTACCGGGCGATGGAGAGCGAGCGTCCGGACGCGCTGTTCCGCGACCCCTACGCGCGCCGGCTCGGCGGCGAACGCGGCGAGGCCATCGTCCGCGAACTGCCGAACGGCGAGGCGATGAGCTGGCCGCTGGTGGTGCGCACCGCGGTGATGGACGAGATCGTCGCGCGCTGCGTGCGCGAGGGCACGAAGACCGTCCTCAATCTCGCCGCGGGGCTCGATGCCCGGCCCTACCGCATGGACCTGCCCGCCGATCTGCGCTGGGTCCATGTGGACATGCCGGAGATGGTCGACTATTTCCGCGACGGCATGGCAGGCGAAACGCCGCGCTGCCGGATCGAATTCATCGCCGCGGACCTCCGCGAGAGCGACGTACGCCGGCGAGTGCTGGCCGGCGTCGCGGACACCGGACCGACGCTCGTCATCACCGAAGGCCTGCTGATCTATCTGCAGGCCGACGACGTCGCCGCCCTCGCCCGCGATCTGCACGACACCGCGAAGGCGCGCTGGTGGCTGAGCGATCTGGCCTCGCCGGCGCTGCTGCGTCGCCTGGAAAAGACCTGGTCGCCGAAGCTGCGCGCCGGCAATGCGCCGTTCGTGTTCGGCCCGCGCGAAGGCACCGGCTTCTTCGCGCCGTTCGGCTGGCGCGAACAGGCATTCCGCTCGCACTGGGACGAAGCGATCCGCCTGAAGCGGACCATGCCGCACGTCTGGTTCTGGCGGACGCTGATGGCGCTGACGCCGGCCGCGAAACGCGCGAAGCTCAAACGGATATCGGGCATCATGCTGCTCCGATCCGATCACTGACTCATCAATCCTCGACGACCTGCACCATGAAATCCATCTGCGTCTACTGCGGCTCCAACGCCGGCGCCAAACCCCTCTACGCCGAACGCGCGAAGGCGCTCGGCGCGCGCATCGCCGGCGAAGGCCTGCAACTGGTCTACGGCGGCGGCAACGTCGGCCTGATGGGCATCGTCGCCGACGCCGTGCTCGAACACGGCGGCGAGGTCGTCGGCGTGATTCCCGAGCAGCTCGTGAAATGGGAGGTCGCCCACACCGGCGTGACCCGGCTGGAAGTCGTCGCCAACATGCACGAACGCAAGGCGCGGATGTTCGACCTCGCCGACGCCTTCGTCGCCCTGCCCGGCGGCTTCGGCACCCTCGACGAGATGTTCGAGATGCTGACCTGGCGCCAGCTCGGCCTCGGCCGCAAGGCCTGCGCCTTCCTCGATGTCGACGGCTTCTACGCGCCACTGATCGGCATGATCGATCGCATGGTCGAGGAACGCTTCCTGCACCGCGACCAGCGCCACGATCTCTGGCACGGCGAAGACCTCGACGCCCTGTTCGACTGGATGCGCACCTACACCCCGGCACAGGCGGACAAGTGGCTGGACGAGAAGCGGAGGAAGGAGTTGCGCTGACGCCACCGCTTCCACGAAAGGCCGTCATCCTCGCGCACACGAGGACCCACGTATCCACCACGGCAACCTCATCGACCATCCGGGCCGCATCGACATGTCACAGCCAACCACCTTCCGCGCCTTCCGCATCCGCAACGACGCCGCCGGCTACCGCAGCGGGATCGAGGACATCACCCTCGACGATCTCGCGCCCGGCGAGATCGTGATCCGCACCGCGTACTCGTCGGTGAACTACAAGGACGCGCTGGCGGGCACCGGCGAAGGCAAGATCCTGCGCTTCTTTCCGCTGGTCGGCGGGATCGATGTCGCCGGGCATGTGGTGTCCTCGGCCGACCCGGCATTCAAGGAAGGCGATGCGGTGCTGGTGACCGGCAGCGGGCTCAGCGAGACCCGCGACGGCGGGTATTCGGAATACGCGCGGATCGAGGCGAAATGGGCGATTCGCCTGCCCGCCGGGCTGAGCCTGCGCGAGAGCATGATCCTGGGCACCGCGGGCTTCACCGCCGGGCTCGCCCTGCTGCGGATGGAGGAGAACCGGCAGCGTCCGGCGCACGGGCCGCTGGCCGTGACCGGCGCGACCGGCGGCGTCGGCTCGCTGGCGATCGATATCTTCAGCCGCGCCGGCTACGAGGTGCATGCGATCAGCGGCAAGGCGCAGCATGCGGAATACCTGAAATCGCTCGGCGCCGCCGAGGTGCTGGGCCGCGATGTCCTCGGCGAGGCGCGGCCGCTGGAGAACGCCCGCTTCAGTGGCGGTCTGGACAACGTCGGCGGGCCGATGCTCGCCAGCCTGCTGGCGCGGACCCGGCCCTACGGCAACGTCGCCAGCGCCGGGCTGGCCGCCACGGCCGATCTGCCGACCACGGTCATGCCCTTCATCATCCGCGGGGTCTCGCTGCTCGGCGTGGCCTCGGCGGGCACCGCCCACGAGATCCGCGACGAGGTCTGGAAACGGCTGGCTTCGGACTGGAAACCCGCGCATCTGGACGCGATCTGCACCCGCGAGGTCGGTCTGGAGGGTCTGCCGGAGGTCTTCCGCGACCTGCTCGCGGGCGGCGGCTTCGGGCGCACCCTGGTTCGCATCGCCTGACCGCAGCAGCTTGTGCACTGCATCAACAATCCCGGGGGGGATGCTTCCGGCCCGGGCTGCGGCAGACTACACTGACGCCAGTCTTTTCCGGGGGTCCGCATGGCTCGCATCCTGATCGTCGACGATTCGCCGTCGCAGTTGATGGGCATTCGCCGCATCGTCGAAAAACTCGGCCACGAGGCCCTGACCGCCGAGGACGGCGCCGCAGGCGTGGAAGTCGCCAAGCGCGAAATCCCGGACCTCATCCTGATGGACGTGGTCATGCCGAACCTCAACGGCTTCCAGGCGACCCGCACCATCACCCGCGAGCCGACCACCAAGCACATCCCGATCGTGCTGGTCACGACCAAGGATCAGGACACCGATCGCGTCTGGGGCATGCGTCAGGGCGCCAAGGCCTATCTGACCAAACCTTTCAGCGAATCCGAGCTGTCGGAAACGATCACCAAATACGTGTCCGGGCTGGGCTGATTCCCTGCAGACCGTCGGAATGCAGAGAGCCGCCGAAAGGCGGCTCTTGCGTTTGCGGCCCGCGGATCGATCAGGCCCGGCGCCAGTCGTCGCCGAAGGCGTCGCGCAGTTGTCGGTAGGCGTCGCGCTCGCCATCGGTATTGGCGCGCGGGGCGAGGATTTCCAGTTCGACGATCTGATCGCCGTCGGCGGCTCCGCCGCTGCCCGGCAGGCCGCGGCCGCGCA
>JBIJBH010000289.1:0-5303 GCA_044345315.1 Lysobacteraceae bacterium | reverse complement strand
AGCCGGCGGCGACGCGGCCGGGACACCCCCTCCGTCCCGGCCGCGTCGTCCGCCACTTTCGACATGCCTCCGCATTCCGATCCGCACACTTCCGATCCGCGTCCTTCCGAATCGCGTCCTTCCGAATCGGCACCCGGCGCGCAGGCGGCGCGCGCGCAGCTCGCAGCCGCGCTGCCGCAGACGCTGCGCGCGACCACGCTGGCGCGCTGGGACGCCCACGGTCCGCGCCTGCTCGACGCGCTGTCCGGGCTGTACGCGACCTCGCCGAAGTTTCCCGCCGCGCTGACCCGCCTGCTCGCCGGCATGGCCGCGTGCGCGGCGCAGCGCGATCCCGCACTGCGTGCGCTCGATGCCGCGCGCGAACACGATCCGGGCTGGTTCCTGTCGCCATCGATGATCGGCTACAGCGCCTATGCCGATCGCTTCGCCGGCGGCCTGCGCGGCGTCGCCGCACGCGTGCCCTACCTGCGCGGGCTGGGCGTGCGTTATCTGCATCTGCTGCCCTTCCTGCACGCGCGCGAAGGCGACAACGACGGCGGTTTCGCGGTCCGCGATTACGACGCGGTCGATCCCGCGCTGGGCAGCGATGCCGACCTGCGCGCCCTCACCGCGGCCATGCGCGACGCCGGCATCAGCCTGTGCGCCGACCTGGTGCTCAACCACACCGCCGACGATCACCGCTGGGCGCAGGCCGCGCGCGCCGGCGATCCGGTGCATCGCGACTACTACCACGTCTTCCCCGACCGCCGCCTGCCCGACGCCTACGAACGCGCTCTCGGCCAGGTCTTCCCGCTCACCGCGCCGGGCAACTTCACCGAGGTGCCGGGGCTGGGCTGGGTCTGGACCACGTTCTACGGCTATCAGTGGGATCTGGACTGGTCCAATCCCGACGTGTTCGCGGAGATGGCGCTGATCCTGCTGCGGCTGGCCAATCGCGGCATCGAAGCCTTCCGCCTGGATTCCACCGCGTATCTGTGGAAACGCGTCGGCACCGCCTGCATGAACCTGCCGCAGACCCACACCCTGCTGCAGGCGCTGCGCGCGGTCGCCGACATCGTCGCGCCGGGCGTGCTGCTCAAGGCCGAGGCGATCGTGCCGGCGCGCGAACTGCCGCCGTATTTCGGACTGCGCGACAGCGCCCACGACGACGACGACGCGGACGCCACCGCGCCGCGCCGCGAATGCCATCTGGCCTACCAGAGCACGCTGATGGCGGCGCTGTGGGCCGGGCTGGCCGAACACCGCGGCGACCTCGTCGGCGACGTGCTCGCCGGGACGCCGGCGCTGCCCGCGGGCTGCGGCTGGCTCACCTATCTGCGCTGCCACGACGACATCGGCTGGAACGTGCTGCGCGACGAAGCCGCGGGCGGGCCCGGCCGCGCGCCGTTCGATCTCGCGCGGATCGCCGCCTTCTACGCCGGCGAAACGGCCGGCAGCTACGCCCGCGGGCGCCGCTTCCAGAGCGCCGGCGATGCCGTGCACGGCAGCAACGGCATGACCGCCGCGCTGTGCGGCATCGACGCCGCGCGTCGCGCGCACGACACGACCGCGCTGGCGGCAGCGGAACGCCGGCTGCGGCTGCTGTACGGCGTGGCGCTCGCGGTGCCCGGGCTGCCCACGCTGTACATGGGCGACGAGATCGCGCTCGGCAACGACGAGGGCTATGCCGACGATCCCGCACGCGCCGGCGAAGGCCGCTGGCTGCAGCGTCCGACGATGGACTGGCCGGCCGCCGAAGCCGCGGCCCGCGGCGACGATGCGGACACCGCCGGACGCACCGGCGCGGCGCTGCGGCGGATGCTCGCCGCACGCGCGCACCTGCCCGCGCTGCGCGCCGACGCCGCGAGCCGCGTCCTCGCCTTCGACGACCCCGCCCTGCTCGGTCTGCTGCGCGGCGGCGAACTGCTGGTGCTGTGCAACTTCGCCGAGGAGGCGCGTACGCTGTCGGCACCGCCGCCGGATCTCGCCGGCAGCCGCTGGCGCGACGCGCTGGTCGCGGACGCCGCGCCGGAAGATTGGCCGACCTCCCTGCCCGCCCACGGCCTGCGCTGGCTGCAGCGGATCTGAGCGCAGACGCCATGCACGGAAATCCGCAGATGCCGACCGACCTCTACGCCGCGATCGAAGCCGGCGGCACCAAATTCGTCTGCGCGATCGGCACCGCCGACGGCCGCCTGCTCGAATCCACCCGCTTCGCCACCCGCGCACCGGCCGAAACGCTCGGCGCCGCGCTCGATTTCTTCCTCGACGCCGGCCCGCGCCACGGCCGTCTGCGCGCGCTCGGCATCGCCAGCTTCGGCCCGCTCGAACTCGATCCGCGCGCGCCGGCCTACGGCCGCCTGCTGCGCACGCCGAAACTCGCCTGGCGCGACGCCGATCTGCGCGCGCCCTTCGCCGCGCTCGACATCCCGATCGCCCTCGACACCGACGTCAACGCCGCCGCGCTGGCCGAAAACGTCTGGGGCGCGGGCCGCGGACTCGAATCGCTGGCCTACGTCACCGTCGGCACCGGGATCGGCGGCGGCATCGTCGTCCACGGCCGCAGCCTGCGCGGCCTGCTGCATCCGGAAGTCGGGCACATCCATCCGCGGCGGCACCCGCAGGACACCGGCTTCGACGGCGTCTGTCCGCATCACGGCGACTGTCTGGAAGGCCTCGCCAGCGGCCCCGCGATCGTCGCCCGCCTCGGCCACGAACTGCGCGCCGCCGCGCCCGATCACCCGATCTGGGCGCTCGAAGCCGATTATCTGGGCCAACTCTGCGCGCAGCTCGCGCTGACCGTCTCGCCGCAGCGGATCGTGCTCGGCGGCGGCGTGATGCAGCACGCGCACCTGTTCGCGCCGATCCGCGAACGCACCCGCCACTGGCTCGGCGACTATCTCGCGCGCGACGCGATCGAACGCGACATCGCCGACTACATCGTCCCGCCCGGCCTCGACGACCGCAGCGGCATCCTCGGCGCGCTGCGGCTGGCGACGATGGCGGCATCGCGCGACGCGGACGACGCGCCGGCCGCGTAGCCCGGGTCCCGCAACGCGGGACCCGGGAACGCATACACGCACCGAACCGCGCGTTCGCTCGCCGCGCTCACTCCGCCTTGGTCGACGTCGTCGCGGCTTCCGGTTCCGCCTCGGCCAGCGCTTCGACCTGGATGCGCAGGGTCACGGTCATGTCGAAACCCCAGGCCTTGCCGGCCTCGATCCCGAAGGCATCGCGCTGCAGCGTGCCGAGCGCGTCGGCGCCGCAGACTTCGCGCTTGTGGCGCGGATGCTGGATGCACTTGAAGCTGAGGATCTTCAGCTCCACCGGCTTGCTCACGCCGCGCAGGGTCAGCGTGCCGTCCACGCGCGTCGGCTTGCCGTCGACGAAATCCACGAGCTTGCCGGTGTAGGTGGCGGTCGGATACTTCGCGGTATCGAAATAATCCGGCGCATTGGCGTGCTCGTTCATGCCGTCGTGACCGAAGTCGATGCTCGTGGCGTCGATCGTGATGTCCACGCTGCCGGTGCCGGCGGCCTTGTCCAGGGTCACGCTGCCGCTGTTGCGGTTGAACTTGCCGCGCCACAGGGAAATGCCCATGTGGTCGGCCTCGAAACTCGGATAGGTATGCGACGGGTCGATGCGATAGACGACCGGCGCGGCCTGCGCGGCGCCGGCCAGCAGCGCGGCGGCGGCGCAGAGGGAGGCAATGCGGAAGGGAGCGGACTTGCGGTTCATGCGGGTCTCCGGAGTGGCGGGGAGGTGCCCGCGCGCCGCATGATCGGCGCGCGGGGTCCTGCCACAGGATAGACCAACGGCATCGTCGGCGCGTTACGGCTGGCGGGAGTAGCCGAATCGCACGCAGCAGACGACAGACCTGTCTACTGGCCAGGGCCTCGCGGCGCGAAACCCTGGCCATGGAGTAATCACGAGCCTCGTTCAGTGATCCAGATTCTATGGCCCGATAACAGAGTCTTGTATTTTCATGAGCGCTTGGTAATCACGCTTCGATATAGAAGCATCGCCATAGACATCGCTCCAAGAAACCAGAACAAAGCCTGGAACAATGCGACGGATATTGGCTCCTCAGGCAAAAAGCCCACGGCGCCATAGAGAACTCCGCCAAACCATGCGTAAGGAAATCCAAGATAGAAAGCTCCGACATTCGCGAGAATCAAAATCTCATTTTCTCGGCCCACAGGTATCTCAATCGTCGAAAGATACACAAGAAAAAAACACCATCCAATCAATCTCAATAATTCGAGAATCAAGACGAAAATCGCGATTGAGCGTCTGACACCGGGCATTGGATCACCCCAATTCAAAGTTAGCGGACAGGCGTCTTTTGAGGACGGCACTGTGCCTGACACCTGTCCCTTAAACCAGACGCCCACTCTTGGCAATCAGTGCCCAAGGGGCCAACAGCATAGACTGGCCTGCGTCGCTGGAATCCTGCGAGAATGCAATTTTCGATACAACGATCTCTGTCATCGTCGAATTGCCTGCAGGAATCCTGATGGAACCAATCTTCATCCGGGCGAGTCGCCCTTCCTGGCGAGCGGAGTGCTCCTGGATCGTCGCTAGAGTGCCCGCCGCACTGTATCGAACCATCGAGTGCAGTCGCACATAAATACTGATGATTTGCCAAAAAAGGCCCCCTGGTCCCTGGAAGCCCGCCAAGAGGCCTCTGACAATACCAAGACTGCAAACCGAAAGGATCAATCAGACGCAACGGATTCAGAAGGGCATAGGCGTAAGTATTGATTCCGCCATGCAGCCCGATCGGATCACTCTCCACGTATCTGCCAGTCCCCGCCTCGTAATCCCGGAAGTAGTTGTAGTTCAACCCGCTCGCGCTGTCGAAACGCTGCCCGGGGAAGCGCAGATTCAGCACGAACTGGGTCGCATCGCCGTCCGGGTTCTGGTTGGGTGCGGTGGTGCCGAAGGCTTCGCCGGTCAGGTCCCAGCGCCAGATCGTGGTGCCGTTGGCGCCGCGGGTCGGGTCGATGACCACCCGCGGGGTGCCGAGCGCGTCCGGCTGGATGTAGTGCAGCTTCTGGCTGGCGCCCGCGCCGACGAACAGCCCGATCGGCAGGTCGCCGAGCCAGATCGCCTGCTGGGTCGGTGCCGTGTTGCCGGCGTTGGCGTAGTCGCCCAGCCAGTGGCCGGCCTCGTCGTACACCGTATAGGTGTTGGTTGTGCCCACGAAACGGCGCACCTGCTCGCCCTTGGCGTTGTAGACGTAGTTCATCCGCACGGTGCTGCCGTCGCGGGTCTGGGTCATGCGGCCGTGATCGCCGAAGGTGAAATTCTTGACCACGGCA